>JACDDZ010000007.1 GCA_013816695.1 Gemmatimonadaceae bacterium | reverse complement strand
TCGATAAAATCGCCGGAGTACTCGGGGAGATACGCTGCGCTCACCAGGAGGTCCACGCCGCCGACATTCGTGACGCCCATTGGAATTCCCTTGAACAATCCGATTGCCACATCTGCCGTCGGCAGCGGGAGGAATTGGTCGTCTGTCGAGTAGGTGCTTGCGACAGCGCCATTCACGCTCGGAACAATTTCATCGATATTGGGCAGGCTTCCCTGCAGCGCATTCACGCGCATTCCAGCCGAAACCCGCCCAAGCCCGCCGAGGGTTCCGCCCTGTCCGAGTGTGGCGTTGCCGCCGGCGACCAGCACGCCCAGCTGCGGTGCCATGTACTGGAAGACATCGATCGACTTCTGGCAGGCGTCCTGTGCCGCGCGCTTCTGGTCCGGGATACCGCCTATACCTGTCGATCCCGTCGGGCACTGCGAGTTCACACCCTGCGCGCTCGCAATCGATGCAGCTGAAGCCATGATAAGTGTCAGTCCAGCAAACAATTTGTTCTTCATTTTCAAACCTCAGGTAAGGATTACGTTTCCGGCGCCGGGACGCACTTCGCCAAGCACCCAGCCACGCACATTTGCGCGCGCCGCCGCGGTGAGGATAGCGCCAACCTGAGCTTTTTCAGTGGCTACAACCATGCCGACGCCCATGTTGAACGCCCGGAACATTTCGTCCCGCGGCACTCCGCCCGCTTCCTCAAGTACCCGGAACACGGAAGGAATTTCCCAACTCGCCATATCCACGACGCAGTCCAGACCAGCAGGTAACATTCTGTTCATGTTTCCCGGCAGTCCTCCGCCTGTGATATGTGCGATGGCGTGTACTTGTTTCACCACGGGTCGGATGGCGCCGAGGTAGGACCTGTGGATGGTCAGAAGCACATCTGAAACGGAACCATCCGTGTCGGGAAAGGGCGAATCCGCACCGAGTTTGAGACGCTCGGCCACGATCTTTCGCGCCAGCGAATATCCGTTGGTGTGCAGGCCCGAGCTCTCCAATCCGATCAATACATCGCCAGCCATGACCCGGTGCGATCCCAGGACATTGTCCTCAGAAACACATCCAACCACGAAACCGGCGAGGTCGTAATCAGGCGGAGTGTAGAGTCCCGGCATTTCTGCCGTCTCGCCGCCGATGAGCGCGCACTCATTCTCGTGACATCCCCTGGCAACGCCCCGCACCACTTGCTCCACTACAATGGGATCCAGTTTTCCAAACGCGACATAGTCGAGAAAAAAAAGCGGGGATGCACCCTGGGCCAGGATGTCATTGGTACAATGGTTGACCAGATCGTGGCCGATTGTATCGTGGCGCCCGGCCTCGATTGCAACCTTGATCTTTGTGCCGACACCATCGGCGCTGGAAACCAGGATCGGATTCGGGATGTCCCCCGGAACCTTGAACATCCCGCCAAATCCACCGAACGCTCCGACTACTCCGCGAGTGAACGTCGACTCGACAACGGCCTTGATCCGGTCCTTGGCGGAATCCGACGCATCGATGTCGACACCTGCGCTCCGATACCGGAGCGGATCGCTCACGCCGGAAGCTCCTCCTCGAATGACACCAGCGTGCGTAGTTCCCTCACCCGTGCGTTGATATCTTCGCGGGTGATTTCCATCAGACGCTCGATGGAAAACTTCTCCACAGCGAATGAGCCCATGGCGCATCCATAGATGACGGCGCGCCGCATGTTCTCCTCGGAAAGATCAGCAGTGCGCGCGAGGTACCCAATGAATCCGCCCGCGAAGGAATCACCGGCACCGGTTGGATCGAATACTGACTCAAGTGGGAATGCGGGCGCAAAGAAAATCGACTTGCCCGAAAACAGGAATGCTCCATGCTCTCCCTTCTTGATGATGACGTGCTTGGGACCGAGGTCCATGATCCACTTCGCGGCCTTCACGAGGTTCGCCTTTTCGGTAAGCTGTCGCGCTTCACCGTCATTGAGCGTCACGATGTCCACTTGCTTGAGCAGCTCCACGAGCTCGGGCCTGCGGCTTTCGATCCAGAAGTTCATTGTATCGCACGCAACAAGTTTTGGACGATTGACCTGACGGAGGACGTCCAGTTGAAGGCGCGGATCGATATTCCCGAGAAACACGAACGGTGCGGAGCGGAACTGCTCCGGAATCTTGGGCATGAAGTTCGAGAAGACGCCTAGATGCGTTTCGAGAGTCTCGGCGGAATTGAGGTCGTGTCGATAGCGACCACGCCACCGGAAGGACTTCCCTTCAGCCCTCTCCAGACCGGCCAGGTCTACGCCGCGCTTTGCGAGAGGCTCGAGTTTGTCGACTGGGTAATCCGAGCCGACAATGCCCACTAGCTGCACCGGCGTGAAGTGACTGGCAGAAGCGGAGAAAAAAGTTCCAGATCCGCCAAGCACATCGTCGGCTTTGCCAAAGGGAGTCTCAACAGAGTCGAGGGCGACTGATCCTACCACAAGAACGCTCATACGATTGCAATTGAAGGAAAGGGGAATCCGAAGCTCACATCCGCTCCGGCGCTGAAATACCGAGAATGCTCAAGCCATTAGCAAGTACAACCTGGGCGCCGCGTGCAAGCGTCAGCCGTGCTCGCGTTATGCTTTCCGGCTGACCGAGTACATGGTGCTTGTGATACCAGAGGTGCGCTAACCGCGCAGTCTCCAGAAGATATCCCGCGAGGCGATGCGGCTCGAGAGCCTGTGCCGCTCCTAGAATGACAGACGGGAAATCGGTGAGTGCCTTGATCAGGTCCTGCTCCTCGTCCTCGACAAGAACCGAAAGGTCGATCCCGTTCAGTCCGAAAGAGTGTCGGTCTATCTCGCCGACGCGGAAAATGCCACACATCCGGGCGTGCGCCATCTGGACGTAGTAAACCGGATTCTCTTCGGACTGGGAAAGAGCCAGATCGATGTCGAACTCGAGCTGAGAATCGCTCTTTCGCATGATGAAGAAGTACCGCACGGCATCACGGCCGACTTCGTTGATCAGGTCGCGCACCGTTACGTAGCTTCCGGCGCGCTTGGAGATCTTCACCTCTTCACCGCCCTTCATGACCGTCACCATCTGGTGCAGGACATACTCTGGATACTCCGCAGGTATTTCCATGCCTAGCGCCTGCAGTCCGGCGCGAACGCGCGTAGCGGTGCTGTGGTGATCGGCTCCCTGAATGTCAATGGCGCGGTGGTATCCGCGCTGCCACTTGGTAACGTGATACGCGACGTCGGGAAGGAAATAGGTGAATGTTCCGTCACGCTTGCGCATGACGCGATCCTTGTCGTCACCGAATTCAGTCGTCTTGAGCCAGAGTGCGCCTTCTGACTCGTACGTCATTCCGGCAGCATTCAGTTTTTCCACCGTTTCTGTGACTTTGCCAGCTGTGTACAGCGAAGACTCCAGGAAATACTCGTCGAACTTCACGCCGAAAGCCTGAAGGTCGAGATCCTGTTCCTTGCGGAGTTCCTGCACTGCAAATGCACGTACCGCGTCGAAGTCCGGCGCACCCGCGTTTTCAGCGATGAACCGCTCGGCGATTTCACGGATGTATTCGCCGTGGTATCCACCCTCAGGCAGCGTAGATGAGCCTCCACGCAACTCGTCGATCCGGGCGATAACGCTCTTCGCAAGATTCTCGATCTGTACACCGGCGTCGTTGTAATAGAACTCGCGCGTAACCTTCCAGCCCGACCATTCCAGAAGTGTGGAAACCGCATCACCGAGTGCGGCCTGGCGTCCGTGACCGACATGGAGTGGTCCAGTCGGGTTCGCTGAGACGAACTCAACATTTACCGGCTCGCCATTGCCCTCGGCATTGCGGCCGAAGTCTGTATTTCGATTGACAATCTGCACAAGCTCGCGCGCCACGACGCCCTTGTTTAACCGGAAGTTCATGAATCCCGGGCCGGCGATCTCGACGGCTTCCACTCCGGCAGCATCGAGATCCAGCGTGTCTTTCAACGCAGTAGCAATGTCGGCAGGTTTCTTCTTGAGAGGACGCGCAAGCGTCATGGCGACATTCGAAGTCCAGTCGCCGTGCGAGTTATCGCGTGGCCGCTCGACGACAGCCGCCGTGTCCTCGGGCGCACCAAGCTCTCGCGCCGCCTTGAGAAGTTCGGCGCGGATCCTTTCGGCCGTGCTCATTCCTTGGCTGGTTTTGTTTTGGGCGATTCGACAGCAGCCTTGGCAGCAGCAGGCTTGGCGGCAGGCATGGGAGCGGGGGCCGCTGCAGCAGCGGCTTTTTCCGTCGTACCCGATTCCGCCTTGGAGCTGTCGGTTTTCGGAGCCAGTGCGGCCTGCGCTTTCTTGCCATCCTTGCCGTAATCGGTGATGTAAAACCCGGAGCCCTTGAATACGAGGCCACCGCCGGCGGACATGAGCTTGGTTGCTACGATTCCGCAGCGCGGGCACTGAACTTCAGCGGGCGCGGCGCCTATGGAACGATAGAACTTTTCGAAGTCGTGCCCATCGGGGCAGCGGAATTCGTAAGTCGGCATTCTTGAATGACTTGAACGGAGTGGGCGGAGCGGGAAAGATACTCGGACACTGACAGTGTCTCAAGGACAGTGTGCTACGTCAGAGCGGCGTATACCGACCCCATTCGGTGCCGAGCGAATCGGCGATTTCGCCAACGGTAGCGCGGGCCCGGACGGCCGTGATGATCAAGGGCATCATTGGAGTCGGGTGGTCAGATAAGATTGCCTTTGCACCTGAACCCAGATTCGCGAGTGCCGACTCCACATCCTTCGAGTCGCGGTCGGCCCTGACCCATCGGACACTCGCAACCTGACCAGCTTCGAGCGCGGAGAAATCGGGCGCCGGGATTGGGGGCGGTTCCTTACCATCCTCGAACCTGTTTACGCCGACAACGACAGTCTCTTCACTCTCCACGCGCATTTGATGGTCATATGCGCTCCGGCCAATCTCTTCCTGGAAGAATCCTTCGGCAATCGCGCGCTCGGATCCACCAAGCTCATCGACTTTCGCGATCAACTGCGTTGCCCGCTCTTCAAGTTCGTTGGTCAACGCTTCCACGTAGTAGCTGCCTGCCAGTGGATCCGCCGTGTTCGGCAGCCCTGACTCGAAGGCCAGGATCTGCTGGGTGCGAAGGGCCAGCGTTGCCGCTTCCGCAGTCGGGAGAGAGAGTGCTTCGTCGTATCCGTTGGTGTGCAGAGACTGGGTCCCGCCGAGCGTTGCCGCGAGCGCCTGCACTGCAACACGTACCACATTGTTGAGCGGCTGCTGCGCCGTGAGCGTCACTCCACCAGTCTGGGTGTGGAAGCGGAACCGACAACTCGCATCAGACGCACCAAATCTTTCGCGCATTATGCGCGCATACATTCTCCGCGCTGCTCGGAACTTCGCAACTTCCTCGAAGAGGTCGTTGTGCGCGGCAAAGAAGAACGAGAGTCGCGGCGCAAAGCGGTCGACAGCCAATCCCGCCGCTACCGCGCGCTGTACATACTCAATCGTGTTCGCGAGAGTGAAGGCAAGCTCCTGAACCGCTGTCGCACCGGCTTCGCGAATATGGTAGCCGGAAATGGAGATTGGGTTCCAGTTGGGAACTTCATCAGCGCAGTAGCGAAACACATCTGCAATCAGCGCGAGGCTCGGCGCAGGCGGATATATGTACGTGCCGCGGGCGATGTATTCCTTGAGAATGTCATTCTGGATCGTCCCGCTCAGCTTGTCGCGGGAAATTCCACGTTCTTCGGCAACCACTATGTACATGGCGAGGAGTGTCGCAGCGGTTGCGTTGATAGTCATCGACGCTGACACGGTGTCGAGTGGTATGTCGGCGAGGAGCGCATGCATGTCTTCCACGCTGTCTATTGCGACACCGGCGCGTCCTACTTCGCCCTCTGCGCGCGGAGAATCCGAATCGATCCCCATCTGCGTCGGCAGGTCGAACGCGACAGACAAGCCGGTCTGTCCTGCCGCCAGGAGCAGCTGGAATCGCTTGTTGGTCTCGTGCGCATTTCCAAACCCGGCGTACTGCCGCATAGTCCAGAGACGGCCCCGATACATGTCGCGCTGAACACCGCGGGTGTATGGCCACTGGCCCGGGTCACCCAGCTCGGAGGAGTAATCCTGACTCGCGTCACCGGGCAGATAAAACGTCTTGAGCGGTACGCCGGCTGGAGAGAGTCGCTCAGCGTCGCCTTTCTTGCTCACGACTTCTGCTTCAGGCGCCGACGCCCGACAGTGCTCCGCCCAGCATTGCATCCGCAGTTTCCACGTCCGACTTGCTTCCGATGTACAGCGGAGTGCGCTGATGCAGGTCAGTTGCCGCGATGTCCATTATCCTGTGCTGGCCGTTGCTCGCGGCGCCACCGGCCTGTTCCACGATGAAGGCAAGTGGATTGGCTTCGTAAAGCAGGCGCAGCTTACCGCGCGGATTCTTTGCATTTGCGGGATAAGCGAACAGTCCGCCGCCCAGAAGATTGCGATGGAAGTCCGCAACGAGCGATCCGACATAGCGCACATTCATGGCAGCGCGTTCGCCATCGAGCCCGCGATAACGACGCATCAGCGCGGAAACATTCTCATCCCAGTTCTGCTCATAGGAGTTGTTGACCGAGAGGTAGCGCCCCTTGGTCGGGATTCGGATGTTCGGATGCGAGAGAAGGAATTCCCCAATCGACGGGTCCAGTGTAAAACCATGCGCGCCCTGCCCTGTCGTGTACACAAGCATGGTGCTGGATCCATAAATCACGTATCCAGCTGCTACCTGCTTCCTGCCGGGCTGCAGCATGTCTTCCATTGTGCCGTGGGTTCCGCTGGTGGTCTTTCGCAAAACGGAAAAGATCGTGCCGACTGGAACATTGACATCGATGTTGGACGAGCCGTCCAGAGGGTCGAAGAGCAGGCAGTACTTCCCGCACTTGAATCCATCGGGGATCTGGATGATTCCCGGCTCTTCCTCCGAAGCCATGGCGCAGAGTCGCCCGCCGTGATCCACAGCCTTGATAATTATCTCGTTGGCGATTACGTCCAGCTTCTGCTGGATCTCGCCCTGGACGTTTTCATTTGCAGTCGCGCCAAGTATGTCGGCCAGCCCTGCGGACCGAACCTTGTTCGCGATCATCTTTGCAGAGAGAGCCAGGTCGTAAAGCACACCGGACAGCTCACCCGTTGCTTCAGGGTAAAGCTTTTCCTGCTCGATGATGTATCGCTCGATCGTTACGACCGATGTCGATGTGTGTTTGACCACTTTGGGCCGCCCTTGTCAGTGGTGGTTTCTGGTGCGCGCGCGAGCTTCTTATGCGAGAACCTGCGGGCGTCTACTTCGTAGAGGTTGGCTTCATAACCCCTTCGTAAACTCTCCCAAAGGTAACGGATTGGAAAAGTTTTGCTCTCAAAGAATTGTTCGACGTGCCGCAGCTCGTGCAAAAGCAGCCCCGGCTCCAGGGCAACCCCAGGCGAAAGGAATACGGTGCGGCGCAATGTAATGGCAGCTACGGAGCGCTGACCCAGCGCCCAACCCGCTACGCGGGGCGGAATCCCGCCAATCCGATAGCGCGCCCCGGAAAGCTCCGGGTACTGCCTGAGAAGGGACGCTGGCAGCGCGACGGACTTTCCGAATATGAACCTGATGATTGCGGTGATAGTTCCCAATTCCGATTCGCTGTTTGTAATTCGAGCTTCGTTCCGTCGGTTGCCACAACGATGGTTCCTTCCTTGTCAGTGCGCATAACACGCGCTCCGATTCCCCGCAGTGCCGATATCACATCACCACTCGGATGCCCGTAACTGTTCAATGCCCCAACCGAAATGAGAGCGATACGGGGACAAACTTTTCGAATGAATTCGTCGCCGCTGCTCGTCGAGCTGCCATGATGAGCAACCTTCAACACGTCCGCGCGCAAAGTTCCTGAGTTTCGAACAAGCCAGTGCTCTTCCTCCTGCTCGGCATCTCCAGTGAGCAGAAAGCGCACCATTCCATACCTGACGAGCACTACAGTGCTTGCCTCGTTGGCGTCAGACAGGGCGGCAGTCCATGCCGAGTCCGGAGCCAGGAAATTCAGGGTGACGCCGTCCACGGAAATCGAGTCGTTCGGATGCACCCGGTGCCATGGAATTCGCTGCCTCCGAGCGACGTCGAGCGATCTCCGGTAGCCGGAGTTCCCGCCAGCAAATGCGGCGTCCCAATATGCGCCCGGATGAAGCGCGGCCAGAACCGTCGAAGCGCCGCCCACATGGTCCAGGTGCGGATGCGACAGAACAAAAGCCAGAACTTCACCGCCTTTCTTTTTTACATACGGAACCACCACGGACCGCCCTGCATCACCCGTGGCCCACGCACGCCCCGCATCGATCACAATCCACCGACCGGCCGGAGTGCGCAATAAAATGGCATCGCCCTGCCCCACATCGAGCATGTGCATTTCAAGGCGCCCCGAGCTCATAACAGGAAATGGGACCGCAATCATCACTGCCGTAAATGCAGCGCCGAATATCAGGGGACGTGCCGGAAAGCGGCTGACACATGCAATCATGAGCGCGCAAACGGCGGCGAGCGCGCAAACCACGGCGGGCCAGGATGGTGTCACGCTTATGACACCGCCCGGAACGGCCGCGAAGAATCGCGCGCAGGAATCCAGACCATGCAGCAGCGGATGCGCTGCGTCGGCCGCGAAATGTCCAAGCACCGGGACTGGGGCCAGGAGCAATGCGAGGAACAAAAGGGGCTGGAGCACTCCGACGATTGGAGTCGCGACAATGTTCGAGAGCGGCCCGACAACGCTCACCCGCCCAAATGCCCACGCAATCAGCGGAGCCGACACGATCGTTGCGAGAATGGAAGTCACCACCTCGCCCATAATCTTGCGGCGAATCCCTTTGTAGCGCGGCCTGAGGAATTTCTTGTTGAATATGGCGGACGAGATCAGCGCCGCCATGCCTGCGACGCTTAGCTGATATCCGAGGTTGGATACGACCTGCGGCCGTACCAGCGGAATGAACGCGCCTATCGCGAGGAGCGCCCAGGGTGACGTGGGGCGCTGTGAAACTTTTCCAAGCGTGACCGCGCCAACCATTGCCGCAGCACGGAGCGCAGGTGGTTGCGCGCCGAGGAGCGCTACATACAGGGCTACGACGAGCAGGGTTGCTACCGCCGCCGGTCTTCGGGAAAAACGCATACTCTCAAGGAGTAGAGCGATGGAGGCCGCAATGATCCCCACATGCAGACCGGAAATCGAGAGAATGTGGACAAGGCCCGCGGCCACGAACGCAGCATTCATCTCCAGCGGGATCTGCTGGCGGTCTGCTATCAGCAAGGCCCTGGCAAGCGGAGCATCAGCCTGGAACGTGGCGTCGATGGAGCGCCCGGCATGTTCACGCGCCCGATCGAGAATCCCGTTTTCGTCTTTCTCGAGTGGCCCCTCGGGCGCTGTTCGAGCCCCCCGGACATCGGCACTCGATATTGCGAGTGCGCCCAGGAAGGTGAAAACCAGCCACATACGGGTACCGTCACGGCGCGGACGGGCCAGCGCCAGGATGGCGAGCGCCACCAGACCTGTGAGCCACGACCCGAGAACGCCAACCTCCCCATAACCGACGAGCAGACCGCCCGCAAAAGCGAGGTAAGCTGTAGCGATAAGGGGCATCGCTGGTAGATAAGGAAAAGGCGATCAACGTACGTGATCGCCTTCTGAGTCGTGCAACCAGTTACCCGCTAGTGCTTTGCTACCCGGCCAAGGGAAGTGCAAGCCTGCCGGATACCAGCTTCGCCGTAAAGGTCGAGCCGGTCGTACCAGTCAGCTCCACGTTCAGGTATTTCCCGATAAGCGTCGGGTCGCCTGGAACGATGACCGTCTTGAAGTCGCGAGTGCGCGCCTGAAGCAGCCCACCCCGCCGCGCAGGCTTTTCTACGAGGACTTCATGCCGGGTTCCGAGGAGCGCGTTGTTGCGTTGCCGCGTCCCCTCCCGGACCGTTGAAATAAGCCGCCCAAGTCGGTCGGAGGCTACATCATCGGCGATGCTCTGGCTCTCTGGAAAGCGGGTCGCAGGAGTTCCGGCTCTAGGTGAGAACTTGAATGTAAACGCATCCTGGAAGCCAACTTGCCTCACTACACTTAAAGTACTTTCGAAGTCTTCTTCGGTTTCGCCAGGGAACCCGACTATCACATCAGTCGTGAAGGAAAGACCCGGGATTGCAGAGCGCAGCTTATCTACACATTCCAGATACCCGGCACTCGTATACCGCCGATGCATGCGCTTGAGGACGCGGTCTGAACCGGACTGCATCGGCAGGTGCACGTGTTCGCAAACGGTGTCGGTTTCAGCCATCGCCCGGATGACCCGATCCGAAAAATCGTTGGGGTGAGGGCTGGTAAACCGGAGCCGGTTGAGCCCCGGAACCTTACCCACGGCTCGCAGCAGATCCGCAAAATCATGCTCGCCGTCGTTGAAAGAATTCACTGTCTGCCCAAGCAGAATGACTTCGGTCATCCCTTCTGACACCACGACCTCGGTCTCTCGCACAACGTCGGCAAGCTTCCGGCTGCGTTCTGGTCCGCGGGTGTACGGAACTATGCAGTAGGTGCAGTTGTAGTCGCAGCCACGCTGGACAGGGATCCACGCCTTGACGTTATCAAAGCGGCGCGGCTGAAAATCCTCGTAGTGCTCATCCAGGTCAAACTCGAGCACTGAAGCCCGCTCACCATTCCTTGCGTTATCGACGAGTGTGCCGAGATCCCGATATCCGTCCGGGCCGATCACGAGGCTCAGATGCTTCACCCTGTCCAGCAGCTCGGTTCCCATTCTCTGAGCCATGCAACCCGTAACACCCAGGATCGAGTCCGGTCGCATCTTGGATTTGAGCTCACCCAACCGCCCAATCACTCGTTGCTCGGCGTGCTCACGGATCGCGCACGTGTTGACTAAAATGACATCCGCATCATCCGGACGGTCTACCGTCGCGTAACCGGAATCGGCCAGCTTGCCAAGCATAAGCTCGGAATCGCTGACGTTCATCTGGCAGCCGTAGGTTTCTACGTAGACGGTGGGGAGTGGATTGGACATTGGCTAAAGGTAGTCGCGGCCGAGGAAAACCTTCACTGAACCTGGACGCCCGTGACCTGTGACAATGAGGCCTGCGCGGATGCAAGGATCGCGGGCCTGCGCGGAAGCTCTACATAGAAAGAGCTACCCTCTCCAGCATTGCTTTTCACCCAGATTCGGCCACCGTGCAGGTCCACGACAAGCTTGCAGAAGGTAAGTCCAAGTCCGGAGCTCCTTACCCGCGGCGCGCTCTCTGAATGCACCTGCCCGAATTTCCTGAAAATGATTTCGTGATACTCGGCGGGAATTCCGGGGCCGTCATCAACTACTGCAAAGAGTACGCTGTCCCCATTTCGGCGCGCAGCGAGGCGGAGGTTCACCGGTCTTGCGGAGTGCGTAACCGCATTCTGGATCAGGTTGGCGAACACACGCTTGATGAGACCCTTGTCGCCCTGGAACGAAGGTGCGAGGTCGTCAACCTCGATCACGACATTCGTCTTCTCTTGCTGAAATCGGTGATCCCACTCGTTGCGGAGCTCGTCGATGAACGCTTTCGGATTTATCTCTGCCAGCGCGAGTGTGATGCCGGTCTCTTCGATGCGCGCGACCTCGAGAATATCCTCGATAAGTGCCAGAAGCTCCTGGGATTTCGTCTCGACTTCAGACACAGCAGATTTCTGCTGTCCGGATAGCGCGCCGAAATCTCCGTCAGTGAGCATTTCCAGCGTCGCGATCACGGAGGTTAGCGGCGTCTTGAGGTCGTGGACGATCATCTTCATGAGGTCGTCGCGCACTTTCTCCAGCTCGCGGAGTTTCCGGTAACTGTCCTCGAGCGCGTCGGTTGTCGCCTTCAGTTTAAGCAGGCTCCGAACGCGCGCGCTGAGCAGAAGCCTGTTGTGCGGCTTGGTGAGAAAGTCATCACCGCCGGCCTCGATCGCCTTCACACGATCGGTGGTGTCATTCAGAGCTGTGACAAAGATGACCGGAATCCGGGCGGTGCGCGGGTCGCGCTTGATCCGGCGACAGACCTCGAAGCCGGTTGACCGATGATCGACTCCAAGGTCGCCTGCCGGCATTGCAACGTCGAGGATGCAGAGATCCGGCGTGTGCCTGAATGCTGCTTCCATCGCGGAGGGACCGTCTTCCGCGGTGACCGTGCGGAAGCCAAGTGCGGTCAACTGGTCGACGAGCAGTTCGATGTTCGCGGGGACGTCGTCCGCGATCAGGATGAGCGGTGACTTCTCCGGCGAATCAGCCATTAGATCAGGGCCTGACCCTCAGCCCGACGCTCACAGTATACGCATTTTCAACGGCCGCACCGCGAGCGCTGAACGTACCCGTAAAGCGACTTCCACGATTGAGGCCTGCATCAATCTGTGCGCGGTCGCGCGCGAACTGCAGCCCTACTCCGCCGCCGAAGGAGAACTCGTGTACCTGCTCACCCTGCACGCCAAAGGGTAGACCTCTGTAGCGCGCACCGACCCGGAGCTGCAGGAGCCTGGACTGTGATCTCGACGCAGTGGCCTCTGCGCCGACCCCGCCGTCCCACGCATCGAACGTTGTCAGTTTTGTGCCGAGCGGCTGAAGCGCAGTCCACAAGTCACGAGAAACACGTCCCGAAACATTGAGGCCCGAAATTCCGGTGAACTGAACCGAGCCTCCAAACCTGTCGGGTACCTTCGCGCTTGCGACCAGGGAATCTCCGCTGCGCATGTTCAGGAATCCGCCTTTGCGGCCGGAAGCGGATATCGCAAGGATGTCCCGGATACGGAGTTCAAAACCACCGGACACTGCAGCGCCCGTATAGGCGAGCACCGACTGCTGGCTCAGCGGAATGAATGACGAGCTGTCCCCGAACGTAACCTGACTGATGATCCTGTTCTGGCCCGTGAACGCGTGGCCGGCGATACCTACGCGGAGTGCGCCGTTCGGCCTGTAGGCGGCTGCGAAGCGAACATCGTTGATGCCACCCAGGGTGCGGAATGTTTCAGACCCGGAAACAGGGTCCCCTGCGATCGTATCGTTGAGGCTGGTTACTGCCGACGCGGATCGATCCAGGAAGTTCGTCGAAGTAAGGGCGATTGCGGCGCGACTTCCGACCGCCATCGCTGTTCCGATAAGCGGGAACCGCGACGTCAACGTATTCGAAGACGAACTCCCAAGCGTGACTTTACGGAATTCCGGTTGATACTGCACATACAAAACCGGCGTAATCCAGTTGGCGACGGATGCATCATTTACCGTGCTCTGCGCATCGAACTCCGCGTTCCCGCCTCCGAGTGCAGACGAGCGAGCGCTCAGGTCGCCGGCCGGATATCCAAGCCCCTGCGTGCTCAGGTTTCCCTGTGCAGCGGCGACCGCTGGAAGAACTGAAAAGGCGGCTGCTATTACGTAACGCTTCATGGTCTGCCGAATGATGTTCGGGGAGTGTAACTGATTTCCAGCCTTGGCCGGAGATTTGGTGCGGCTTCCATCGAATAGAACCGCGCCTCCGCGATAGAAACGCCTTCTGCTCCGGAACGGAGCACGAGCACATGCGGCGAAGTCGTCGCCGACTGGAGACGCCACGCCTGGAGCGCGACAGCAATCTCGATTCTGCGCAGTCCGGATTCGCGCACCGGCACCAGCACCGAGTCGATGAGGGCAACGTTTCGATCAAGAGTAATCCGCGCGGCCCTGGATATGTCACTAACCGTCCCGGCAGCAGCACCTACAAGCGGAATCAGGGTAACTGTGTCCGCGAGTCCGAGCTGCGTATTCGGGATCTGCGTAAGGATCAGACGGGCACGAACGACGATCGACGAGTCAACAATGCCTTGCGGAATCGTGAAGCGCAGATACGCAAGGCGTGCCGGATATCCACCCACATTGATTCCCGACGCCGGTCCGGGAGCCGGAACCTTCACCGCAAGAGTGTAGTCCTGGAATGCCGTGGACTTTGCAACGTCATTCACGGGAGTACCCGACTTGGGCAGCACCACCAATGCGCGAATGGCCGTGTCCGTTGTAGCTCTGAAAGTCACGTGTGCACCCGCGCCGGTTTCAGTCGCAAAGATTCCGAACTGCGTGGACGCATTGCGGGCCTTGATCCCAACACGAAGTCGTTTTCGGTTCCGTGCCTTGTCCAGCAGCACGGCATTGCTGATTGGAATGCGCAAGGAATCCTTGAGGCTGTCCTTCGCTATGGTTCTCGTTCCAATAAGGCGGCTGGCAGTGAATAGCGCAGCCACATCGGTTTGAGTCGGGTCGGTACCATCCACATCGTAGGCGTCAATGATGACAGGATTGGGTACAATTGATCCGCGCCGATCGATGCGCACAGTGATGAATGCACTGTCGACGGTGGTGATGTCGACCGAATCGGTGATGTTTGACTTCGCGTAGCGCGAGGGCACTGTGTCGAATCTTACTATCGCGCGTGTATCGACTGTATCACCACGGTTCCCGACGAAGAGAAACGCCTCAGTAGCGAATTCTCCCGCGGCGGTGACAGTAGTATCGAGTGTTACGGGCTCGATGATGAGAGTCTGAATAGGAGCTCCCTGACCTGTGCAAAGGTCCGGGCATCCGGCGATGGAATTCAGTTTTTCCGTGCAGGCACCTGCAATCACCAGCGTGAAGAGAGGCAGGAGCGAAGCAATGCGGCGAATGGCGTTCATCAGCTTGTCCCACCGGTAGCATCGAGAACAAATACTTCAGGAAGCAACTCGCGCAGCGTCCAGCGGGCACCACGTCCGTCGCGCGTGTAAGTGCAGATGACGATTTCCGGGGCGAATTCGCTCAGCACCTGCCTGCACCCACCACATGGCGGCGTAGGACGATCTGCTTCGGTCGCGATTGCGATCTCGGTAAAGTTGCGGAACCCCATCGAAACGGCACGGGATACGGCTACATGTTCGGCACAGACGGACATCGGAAAGGAAGCGTTCTCTACGTTCGTACCGCTAATCACTTCCCCCGTTGATGTACAAAGCGCGGCACCCACCCGGAATCCCGAATAAGGAGCATATGATTGCTGCATCACTTCAAAAGCCGCGTCTTTCAAACTCGTATTTTCTTTCACTTACTCATCATCGAAGGTAAAAAAGAAGTTCCTTTGCCCCTGAACTCGACACCGAGCCATTCCGCAACTGTCGCCCCCAGGTCGGAAAAGGTCTTCCGGACACCGAGATCAACAGCTTTCACACGTTGCCCGATCACCAGAATCGGAACGTTCTCGCGAGCGTGGTCGGATGAAGCAGTTGTCGGATCGTTGCCATGATCGGCCGTCAAGAAGAGCAAATCGTCTTCCCGCATGTCCGAAACAAGAGATGGCAGCTCAGAGTCGAATTCACGGAGAGCATTATAGAACCCCGCAACGTCGTTTCTGTGCCCGTAGAGCTGATCGAAATCTACTAGGTTGGCAAACAGGAACCCACCGCCCTCCCCCTCTAGCCAGCGCCTTATTTCCAGAATCCCCTCTGCATTTGAAGAGGTGTGCCGAGCCTTGAGCGCCCGCCCGGCAAATAAATCGTCGGTTTTGCCCACACCGTCACGTGGAATGCCTGCTTTCGCGAGCGCGTCGAGGAGCGTCTCTTCAGGAGGCTCGATCGAAAAATCCCGCCTGTTTGCCGTGCGCTTGAAATTGCCCTCCTCGCCGACGAACGGTCGTGCGATCACACGGGACACATCAAAGGGTGGCTTCAGCATCACCCTCGCCTTTTCGCAAGCGGAGTACAGCTCCTCGATCGGAATCACCCCTTCATGCGCCGCAACCTGGAATACGGAGTCGGCGGACGTATACACTATCCACGAGCCCGAACGGACATGCTCGGCGCCGAATTTTGCCATCACATCTGTCCCGCTTCCAACAACGTTTCCAATGACTTTGCGGCCAGTATTGGTCTCAAAACGCTCGATGACTTCGGAGGGAAATCCCCTGGGAAAGGTCGGAAATGCCTTCGCTAGATGAACTCCCGCGATTTCCCAATGTCCGGCGGTGCTGTCCTTTCCTCCGGAAGCAGGCTGCATGATCCCGTACGAAGCGGCCGGATTGGTTGCAGGCGTCACCCCAGGGAGCGGCTTGATGTTCCCCAGTCCGCAAGCCGCGAGATTTGGCAAATCCAGTCCGCCGACGGCCCGTGCAACGTTCCCGAGTGTGTCACTGCCAACGTCACCGTAGGTCGCAGCGTCTGCCGCTTCACCAATCCCGACACCGTCCAGTACAACTATCGCAGCTCGTCGGGTCACGACTTATAAACCCGGTTGATCCGATTCCGAAGACCTGTAAGAACTTCATATGGTGACATGTCAGCCCAATCCGCGATCTGCTGGACGGTTATGTTGCGCGATCCGCTCCTGCCGATAAGGGTAATAACGTCGCCGACCTGGCAGCCGGTTGCAGTCACATCAAACATCGTCATGTCCATTGTGACACGTCCGGTGAGGCGAACAGTTTCCCCTCTCAGCAAACCCAATGACCGGTTGCTCAGTGCGCGCGGATAGCCGTCCGCATACCCGGCCGCAACCGTGGCTACGCGCATCGGCGAACCAGCCACGAATGTCGCGTCGTAGCTGACAGTGTCGCCTGCCTCGAGATTCCGAACATCTACCACCGCTGCGCGAAGATGGACGACGGGCTCAGGCTCTGGTTCAGTCCCGCTGCCAACTCCGTACAGGAATATTCCCGGCCTCACCACACTCCAATTGCTTGGCGCGGACCGCAAGATCGCCGCGCTCGCCTCGGCATGAAGAAATTCCGGCTTTGAGGGTAGAGCGTCCAGCGACTTCTCAAAGCGCGCGAGTTGTTCCTCCAGCGACCCGTTATCCAGCTGGGCGGAATGGAAGTGCGTGAATGCTCCCTGTGGCGCGAATTCACTCAGGACTTCTGAAAGGGATGCGATCTCGCGCCATGGAATTCCCGCCCGGCACATTCCCGTGTCTATTGAAAGCTGCCATGGCAAAGCGCGGCGTCCCCACGCGCGAATCTCCGGCTCACTCGAGAGCGCAGGAGTAAGGCGCAGTTCCGCCAATGCATCCTGCTCGCCCGGTAGCGTTGGCGTGAAAACAATGATCGGGCAGTTGATTCCCGCGGCCCGAAGCTCGGCGCCTTCGTCCACGGTCGCCACGCCGAATCCCCACGGATCGAGGGACTGCAGTGCGCGCGCCACGGGAATGGCACCCAGCCCATACGCATCCGCCTTCACCATTGGGAGAAGCGGAACGCGTGCGAGCCGGGCGATTGTCGCCCCATTTTGCTGCAACGCGCCGAGATCGATTTCGACCCAGGCGCGCTCGATTTCACTATGCATTGACGCGTTGTTCGCGGAGCGGGTAGTATACCGACTCCTACCCTGTCCTTCAAGCGAAACACATGTCAATCGAACCTTCCCTGGACGATACCCTCGCGCTCATGCGCGACCTCAGAACCCGCTGCGAGTGGGATGCCGCCCAGACCCATGACAGTCTGCGTCCATACCTGATCGAGGAATCGCATGAGCTGGACGAGGCGATTCAACTGGGCGACGACGCTCTCATTCGCGAAGAGCTGGGCGATGTCCTGCTCCAGGTCCTGTTCCACTCAGTCGTCGCGGAGGAAAGGGGCGCATTCGCCTTCAAGGATGTTGCGGAGGGGCTGATCACCAAGATGAAGGCTCGTCATCCGCATCTGTACTCCGACGGCGCGAAGGAACCCTGGGAGAAAATGAAGTCAAAAAAGCGGGAGTCGATTGGCGATGGCCTGCCCGCCGGCCTGCCTCCGCTCCACCGTGCGCACCGTCTGCAGGATCGCGCCGCCGGGGTTGGATTCGACTGGCCAGATCTGAACGGACCGCTGGAAAAGGTCTTGGAAGAGATTGCCGAGGTCCGCGAACAGCTCGATCAAAGTCCTCCGAAGTCGGGACCGGGCGGTGCCCCCATTCTTGACGATCAGCATGCACTTCTCGAAGGCGAGCTTGGAGACCTGTTATTCGCCTGCGTCAACCTGTGCCGGAAAGCCGGTGTGCATTCGTCGCTGGCTCTGGATAAAGCAAACGCGAAGTTCGAGCGGAGATTTGCACGCGTCGAAGCGCTTGCAAGAGAGAGGGGTTTGGCCGTAGGGACAGCGGGGCTGGATGCGCTCGATAATCTCTGGGACATCGCCAAGAGCGAAGGTCTTTAGCTACGCCTCGCTTCTAGGGACGCAGCCGATTCATCGTCCTTGGAAACGCGATCGCTTCTCTCACGTGCGGAATTCCGCAGATCCAACCGACTGTTCTCTCGAGCCCAAGCCCGAAACCCGAGTGCACAAAGGTCCCGTACTTCCGGAGATCCAGGTACCAGCCGTACGCGTCAACCGGCAACCCTTCCTCGTGGATTCGCGCCAGCAGCTTATCGTAGTCGTCTTCGCGCTGTGAGCCACCGATGATCTCGCCGTAGCCCTCGGGTGCCAGGCAATCGTCACAAAGCACCGTGCGTGGATCGTCGGGATTTTCTTTCATATAGAAGGCCTTCGCCTCCTTCGGGTAGTTCATGATGAAGATCGGGCGATCGTAGTCCTCGACAAGCAGAGCCTCGTCCTCAGCTCCCAGGTCGGCGCCCCACTCGATGGAGCTTCCTTTCTTCTGGAGCGTCTTCACAGCGTCCGTGTAGTCGATTCTCGGGAAAGGCCCAACCACGGACTCAAGTTTGGAGATATCCCGCTCCAGCTCCGCAAGCTCGGGGCGACGACGTTCGAGGCAGCGCTTGACCAGGTACGAAACGAACTCTTCCTGCAGGCGCATGTTGTCGTTCGAATCATTGAACGCGACTTCAGGCTCCACCATCCAGAATTCGGTCAGGTGACGCCGGGTCTTGGACTTCTCCGCGCGGAAAGTCGGCCCGAAGCAGT
>JACDDZ010000231.1 GCA_013816695.1 Gemmatimonadaceae bacterium | reverse complement strand
CTGACCGCAGCCGCGGCGTAACCGCGACGACTTTCAGGGTGCCGCTTGATTCCAGCTACATCTTCGAGCGTGGGCCCGACGGAAAATACATGGGCCCTCCGGGTCTTCCCGCGAGCAGTGGGCCTCAGCCTGACGTTGTTATCCAGCCGTACGACAATGTACTTATTCTCCGCCAGCCAAACTGGGAGCTGCAGCGAACCGCTGTGGTCGCCGGCGAAATAAAATTCCCGGGACGCTACTCCCTGAAATCGAAGACCGAAAAGATCAGCGACTTGATTATCCGTGCCGGAGGCCTTACGCCCGACGGTTATGCTAACGGCGTCACGTTTTACCGGAAGGCGAACGGAGTCGGGCGCATCGGAATCGAGTTGCCCGACGTAATTCGGAATCCGCGTGATCTCGACAATCTGCCATTGCAGGACGGCGACTCGATTTTCATTCCCCGGTACAACGCGGTAGTGAGGGTGGCGGGTGCGGTCAACTCGCCCGTGTCGGTGACTTACGCGCCCGGCAGGTCGCTCGATTACTACATCCGGGCCGCAGGCGGCCCGGGCAGAAACGCCGACCTCGGTCGAGCCTACGTAACCCAGCCGAACGGAAAGGTGGACTCTCGTTCTTCGCACTTTCTGGTTCCGGACCACAATCCGGAGCCGAAGCCCGGCAGCACCATTTTCGTTCCGACGCGAGATCCAGGCGATAAGCCGTTCGATACGCTTACCGCGCTTGGAACAGTGACAGGGGTCCTCACCACTCTCGTCACGATCATCGCAGTGCTCCGCCGCTAACCGATCGCTAGCGAGTCCCATCTCTCGTTGATAGATATTGCCCGAGGCGTCGGTACGCGCCCTTGCCCGATCTGCACTTCACCGGCGGCTCGGCTTCGGGGTCCCCAACGGAAGTGGCCGTACCACGTTTGTCACAGTTGCGGCCACACCTTCCTCTTTCCAGCTCCCGGCCAGGAGGAGCTCGCGAAGCATTACAACTCGGCCTATTCGGTTCCCCGCGCCGAGTTCGAGCGGCAGGTAGAACGTGAATTCCCTTGGCTTCGCAAACTTCTGGCCGACGTTGGCTTGCGAAAGGGGGCGATGCTCGAGATAGGGTGCAGTTACGGGTCGATGCTCCGCCACTTTCGTGACTTGGGGTGGGAGACCGTCGGAATCGAGTGGGACGCGCGCGCTGCCGAGGCTGCGCGCGAGGAACACAACCTCGTCGTCTACGCCGGAGCGGTCGAAGAAATCGCTCCGGGGATGGACTGTACTTTCGATGTCGTCATCGGCTCCCACGTGATCGAGCACGCCCGTGAACCCCGCCTCCTCGTGTCGAACCTTGCAAGGGTTATGCGGCCGGGATCGGTGCTTCTCTTGCGCACTCCCAACGCCCGGTCGCTCGCGGCGAGAATTTGTAGCGGATGGTGGCAGTGGGCGGTGGCGCCGGAGCACGTTCATCTCTTCTCAGGGGAGAGCCTCGCGCGTTTGCTCACATCGGAAGGGTTCACGGTGAGTCGGCGCGATTTTCGGCGAGGCGACGCCAACAGCACCCTGTTCGAGCTGATTCACAGCGCGGGGAAAAGGGTGCTCGGGAACACCGACGAAGGGCGCGCTGAAAAGCTGTCCGGTTCTGGCCCGCGACCGCTGAGCAGCGGACTTCTGTTCGGCTTCGTGCGTTCTGTTCTCAACGGTGTGGGTGGCGCCCTCGACTGGGCAATTCAACGGGCGCCCCTCCCCGTCCGACCCGCGCTTCCCGAGATGCTAGTTATCGCCCGGCGGAATTGACCCTCGCTCTCTCGTCCCGCCGATGTGATTTCCGGCGCAATTGTGAGTGTTATTGCGGTGGCTCGCCGCTAGCGTCGGCTGTGGGACGCGCAACTCGCGCGGGACAGAGTGGCGGTTGACCTCCATTACTGGCAACGCGGTTCGTTCATACACTTAATCAGCGACCCCGCAATCGCGGCGGGATCGATTTTGGCTGCTAGATAGCGGACGCGTTCAGGGCCTACCAGTTCATCCAGTGGCGCAGCATCTACTTCCGTGTCAGCATAACTGCCGGCCTCAGCTCGCAAATAGGTCGCATTCCGAAGGAAGACAACTGGTGTAGAGACGGCATTCGCAACGTGCCGCGGTCCTGAGTCCATCGCGAGCAAGACGGAGCACCGTTGGAGAAAGGCCGCGAATCCCCGGATTCCCAACGCCCCGGCGAGGACTACAGAAGGCACAGAACATCTCGCCGCAGCCGAGTAAAGACTGTCGGTGTCCTCAATAGATCCACAGAAGACGATCTGCGCGCCCGACTCACCGTGGGCGATCTCAAGTGAGCGCAGAAATAATTCCGAGGGCCATTGCCCGCCCGGTTGACGCGTGGTGAGGGTGCAGGCGATGACTGGGCGTTCGCAATCGAGATCCAATCCCGCCCACGCCCGTTCTGCCGCCGCAACATCGGCAATCCCGGGGAAAATCTGCGGCTTAAGTGGCCAGGCCGGCGGGGTGCCGATTACGGCCGACACCATTGTGCGGAAGTAATCCGGATAAGCCCGGGGCATCGATGATTCCACCCCGAACGAAAGAACACCCGAAAAACCCTTGTCAATGAACCCGACACGATTCGGAACACGCAGCCTGAGCGCCGTCAGAAAGTCGGCGTAATGCCGAACGGTATTAGTACAGAGGATCACGTCATAGCCGCGAGCACCAATCTCCCGCATCGCCCTGGATGAAAGGCTCCAACTATCTTCGCTCATCTGCAACGGCAGGACTTCACGGATTGCCGGATTCCCGGCCAGCACCTCGGCCCCGAGCGGGGACGTGAGAAAGTCCCATTCGCAATCAGGAAGGCCGGCTTTGAGCGCACCGAGGGAGCACGTTCGGTAGAGGACATCACCGAGGTGCGTGTGCGAGAGGATGAGGCCTTTGCGCCAAGTTGCGGGCGGCGACGGCAGGCCGGGAGAGACACCGCGTGCAACGATCCGCAACAGCGGCGCCGCAACTTCGGAGCCCACGCCGAGAAGATACTTCGAAGCCGTCCCGAACGAACGTCGAGCGGGCAGCGTCAGATTCGCCTCTCGGGATCCATCATCCCAGAATCGGAAGAAAGCCGCACCCTGAGCCGGGCGATGGCACAAAGGACCATCGCAGTAGTAACAGCCTCGATGCTCTTCTCCCTCGGATCAACCGGTGGCGACTCCAGATCCGGTTCCGAGGTTACGATCTCGTGGCCGCTGCCCAATGGAGAAAACCATTTGGGGATTCCTGTGCCGAACACAGCCACGGTCGGGACACCCAGAGCCGCAGCAATGTGCATCGGTCCGCTATCATTGCAAACCAGAAATTGACATGCAGCAAGGAGCGCCATCATCTGGCGAAGGCTGACACTCGCATTCACGACGCCCGGCATCTCGCCGAGCGAAGAACCGTACCCGGTAGGATCTGTGAAGCAAATAATCCGCACGTCGGGCGACTCAAAAAGTGACCGCAAGACTTCCTCGAACCGCGCGAGAGGCCACCGTTTTTTGGGAACGCTCGCTCCCGGATGAAGCCCGATGAGCGTGTGATGCGGTTCCACGCCGCGCCCCCGAA
>JACDDZ010000230.1 GCA_013816695.1 Gemmatimonadaceae bacterium | reverse complement strand
ACAGCTGCACCGCACCATGGTTGCCTTCCCTGGATTTGCAGGCGAACCTGCGGCCAGCCGGCTTCGGCTTGAATCGCAAGGTCACGTTCTCATTCTCCGCCCTTAACACGCTCACTGGTCTCGACCAGCTTCTGCATGGAAGCGACAACCTACGCGGGTGGGGACAGCCGGTATTTCCCGACAGAACGCTGCTCTACGTTCGAGGCTTCGATGCCGCGACCAATGCGTTCCGCTACGAAGTCAACGAGCATTTCGGTGCGTCGTCGGGGACGCGCAACGCGTTTCGCGTTCCCTTCCAGATTGCGGTTCAGGCGCGGATTACTCTCGGCCAGGATCCCGCAACACAACAGTTCAGGAACGCAGTCGGAGGAGGACGGGGTGGACGTGCGACACCCGAAGAGCTGCGTGACAGAATGGCGCGCGCGGTGCCGAACCCGTTCCGGTTGATTATCGAGCGGGACGATTCACTTCCGCCAACCGATTCGACGAAACTGAACCTCACAGTTGATCAAAAGGCACAACTTTCCCGGAAGGGCGACTCGCTTCAGGTGAAGGCAGACTTGCTTGTCGAAGCTCTTGCCAAGCTTCTTGGGGATTCACGCAACAACGACCCTCTTACGATGATGACGCAGCTGCGTCCCAAGATCGAGCAGGGCCGGAATCTCGCCCGCGAGGCGCTCAAACAGGCCCAGGGTATCCTGAGCCCCGCCCAGTGGGCCAGGGTCCCGGCCTCTATAAAGAACCCTTTCCAGCAGCAAAGAGACGGAGAAGGGGGGGAGAGGCGTGGATTCCCGGACCGTGAGTAGATTCCCCGTATATGTTCGGATGCATTCGTAAACTCGGCTGTCTCGTAATCCTCCTCGCCATTGGCGCGGGAGCTTACCTGTACAAGAATGGCTGGCGCCCGCTCGGTAGCGATGCAGCGCCAAAGACAACGGTGGTTGTACGTCCATTGTGGGAACCGATTACTGCGCTAAACGCCGAGCGCGGGCGTCGGCAGGTTGAATCCCTGCGCGAGTCGCGTGGGCCGGTTTTCGCGAACTTGACTGGCGCTGAAGCTGCGTCTTACATCTTTCTCTCGGCGACACGCCAGCTGCCAAAGGGAGCGGAGCACGCAACGGCGTCAGTCCAGAATAACGAGCTTGTCGTGAGGGCGGAGGTGCCGCTGGCTGAATTTGGCGCGAAGAAGGTTCTTGGGCCTCTCGCGGGAATTCTCGGCGACAAGGACACGCTGCTTCTCGGAGGGCACATCAATATCGTGCAGCCCGGGCTCGGCGAGTTCCAGGTTACGCGCCTCAAGGTAGGGAAGCTCACCGTTCCTTCTCCACTGATACCACGTCTTCTCAGCGAGCTTCGCAAAGGCGAAAGGCCGGTTGGTGTGGCGCCGAATGCGCTGCCGATGCCTGTGCCTGAGTTCATCTCCGACGTGCGAATTGTGAATGGCCGGATAACGGTATACAAGAACTCCCCGTGAGCCGGCGGATTCTTGTAATTGACGATGAGCAGGGAATTCGCGGAGCGCTGGGCCAGCTCCTCGAGTACGAAGGATATGAGGTTCGCACCGCAGCAAATGCAGGCGACGGAATCGTAGAGTACCAGAAGTTTCGTCCGCACCTCACCTTCATGGACGTGAAGATGGCTGGCATGGACGGGCTGGAGGCGCTGAAGAGGCTTCGCGACATCGATGCAGCGGCAACCGTCGTGATGATCAGCGGGCATGCCACGCTGCGCACGGCTGTCGAGGCAACGCAGCTCGGCGCATACGACGTTCTCGAGAAGCCGCTCGATACCGATCGCATTCTCGTCATGCTCAGGAATGCGCTGTCGCACCTCGACGTAATCGAGGAGAATGCGCGCCTGCGCGAAACGGTAGATGCTCCCTACGAGATAGTGGGGAAGTCTGCGGCGATAAGGAACCTGGTCGAGAAAATCGACAAGATTGCGGCGACGCCCGCCCGTGTATTGATCACCGGTGACAATGGAACGGGCAAGGAGCTGGTGGCGCGAGCACTACATCGCGGGTCCCCGCGCGCGACGAAGCCTTTTGTGGAGGTCAACTGTGCCGCAATTCCCGGCGAGCTGATCGAGAGCGAGCTGTTCGGCCATATGAAAGGGTCGTTTACGGGCGCCATTGCTGATCGTGCAGGCAAGTTCGAGCAGGCGCACAAGGGAACTCTTTTCCTCGATGAAATTGGCGACATGAGTCTGGCAGCGCAGGCGAAAGTGCTGCGCGTGCTGCAGGACAATGTGGTGTCCCGCATTGGCGGCTCGAAAACAATTTCTGTGGATGTGCGCGTAATTGCCGCCACCAACAAGAATGTCGAGGCTGAAATCAGCGCTGGGCGGTTTCGCGAAGATCTGTACTACCGTCTGAACGTGGTCCCCGTTCACGTTCCGCCGCTGCGTGAGCGCCGCGAGGACATCCCGCTGCTCGTTCAGTACTTCGTTACGACACTTTCCGCGCGTGATGGGATTCCTCCGCGGACTGTCAGCGAAGACGCATTCCAGAAACTCTCGGAGTACGAGTGGCCTGGAAATGTGCGCGAACTCCGCAACACAATCGAACGTCTTCTGATCCTGGCAAGCGGCAAGGAAATCGGCGCGCGCGATGTTGAGCGCCTGGCGAGTGCGCGGGCCCCGGAAGACACGAGCATGGGCAACCTCAATCAGTCCAGGACGTTCGAGGAGTTCAAGGACGCCGCCGAGCGCGCGTACCTGCTGGGCAAACTCCGTGAGTACGACTGGAACGTCTCCGAAACCGCGCGCGCCATCGAGATGCCACGATCGAATCTGTACAAAAAGATCGAGAAGTACTCTCTTAATAGAGAGGGATAGTCTGGACGAACTGCACACTAAAGCAGCTAGCTACTGGCTGACGCTATTAGCTGGTAGCTGGCTACTAGCTTAAGCTTCAGGCTTGCAGCTTATGTAAGTCTTTACGATGCAAGAACATTTTCCCTGATTATTTCGAATGAAGATTTTCAAGAATTTTATTGACGGAGCATGGGTCGCACCTGACTCCGGCGAATACTTTGAGAACCGCAATCCCGCCGATCGCAATGACCTGATTGGAAAGTTTCCACTTTCCAGCAAGTCCGATGTCGATCGCGCGGTAGAGAGCGCCAAACGCGGATTTGAGATCTGGCGCAAGACGCCGGCTCCCGAGCGTGGCAACGTCATGCGCATTGCCGGTGACATTCTCACGGCGCGCAAGGAAGAAATCGCGGACGCGATGACGCGCGAGATGGGCAAGCCTCTCGCGGAAACACGCGGAGATGTGCAGGAAGCCATAGACACTGCGTACTACGCAGGTTCGGAAGGCCGCCGAATGTTCGGCCATACGGTTCCAAGTGAGCTGCGCCAGAAATGGGCGATGAGCTACCGCCGGCCGATCGGCGTGGCCGGAATAATCACTCCCTTCAATTTCCCGCTGGCTATTCCGAGCTGGAAAATGTTTCCCGCGCTCGTGTGCGGGAACTCCTGCGTGTTCAAGCCGGCCGAGGACGTTCCTAATACCGGAACTCTTTTCGTTGAGATCCTGCTGGAAGCCGGGATTCCCCCGGAAGTTCTTCAGCTTGTGCACGGCAC
>JACDDZ010000229.1 GCA_013816695.1 Gemmatimonadaceae bacterium | reverse complement strand
GTCGGCGCAGCTGACGCTTGGACCGGACGCGACAGGAGTCGGCTGGGTGATGCAGTACATCCTGGCAGACACCACCGGAACACTCAATCTCGCTGAGCTCCGTGGACTTCAGGACTTCGTCGTGCGTCCCGCGCTCACTTCGGTTCCAGGAGTGTCCGAGATAGCATCTTTCGGCGGCTTTGAAAAGGAATACCAGGTCGAAGTGGATCCGGCGAAACTTGCCGCATTCGGTATTCCGCTCACGAAAGTTTCCAGCGCTGTTCAGAACTCAAATGCCGATGTAGGCGGGCGCGTGCTGGAGATGGGAGGCGCCGAGTATATCGTGCGCGGTCGCGGACGGTTCACGTCAGCGGCCGATATCCAGTCAGTTTCGATTGGGGCGACAAGTGATGGAACCCCCATAACTGTTGGCCATGTCGCCAACGTTCAGATCGGCCCCGCAATCCGGCGTGGCATAACCGATCTCGATGGGAAGGGCGAAGTCGTGACGGGATGGGTCGTGATGCGGTACGGGTCCAACCCGCTCGAAGTGATCAAGGCGGTAAAGCAAAAGATGATTGACCTGAAAAGCGCGCTCCCGCCGGGTGTGCAGTTTGTAAATGGGTATGACAGGTCGGGACTCATCGAGGCCGCAATCCGAACACTGCGTGGGAAACTCGTCGAAGAGTCAATTATCGTCGCATTGATAACGATCCTCTTTCTCTTCCACGCTCAGAGCGCACTGGTAGCCGTTGTGACGTTGCCTGTTGGAATTCTGATGTCATTTCTAGTTATGCGCGTGCTGGGCCTTTCCGCAAATATCATGAGTCTCGGCGGATTTGCGGTGGCGATTGGAGCAATGATTGACGCCGGGATCGTCATGGTGGAAAATCTTCACAAGCACATCGAGCATGATGCTGCAGCCGGGAAGAATCGGTCGCGGTGGGACCTCGTAGTTGAATCCAGTCGCGAAGTCGGCGGTTCTCTCTTTGTTTCACTTCTCATAATTACCGCGAGCTTTCTGCCCGTTTTTGCGTTGCAGGATCAGGAAGGCCGGCTATTCAAGCCTCTGGCCTGGACAAAAACCCTGGCAATGGGTTCTGCGGCAATTCTTTCCATCACATTGGTTCCCGTGCTGATGGGTTATCTCATCCGTGGTGGAGTGAAGCCTGAGTCTGCCAATCCGGTAAACAGGTTCCTGATCCGGCTTTACCGCCCGCTCATAGATGTTGTGTTGCGGAACCGAAAAAAAACGGTTGCAGTTGCCGGGATAGCTCTGGCGGTGACAATTCTCCCGTGGATGCGACTTGGAAGCGAGTTCATGCCGCCGCTCAACGAGGGCAGTATGATGGACATGCCATCCTTATTCCCCGGTGTGGGCACGGGCGAGGCAAAGCTGATTCTGCAGCAGCGTGATGCCGCGCTCTCCAAGATTCCGGAAGTAGAGCGGGTACTGGGAAAAATCGGACGAGCGGAGTCGGCGACAGACATGGCCCCGATGTCGATGATAGAAACGATCGCCATCCTGAAAGACCGGTCCGAATGGCGCCAAAATGTCGATTTCGATTCCATTGTGTCTGAAGCGAACGCAACTGTAAAGACTCCCGGTGTGGGCAACATGTGGAGTATGCCAATCAAGAACCGACTCGACATGCTCGCTACCGGGATCAAGACACCGGTGGGAATCAAGATTTTCGGTCCTGACCTGGCTGTGCTCGATAGCCTCGGAAAAGAGATCGAGATGATATTGCCCGAAGTGAGGGGCACGAACACAGTGTTTTCAGAACGCGCCATAGGTGGCAGGTACATCGACGTATCACTCGACCGCGCGGCAGCGGCGCGATATGGATTGGATGGCGACGAGGTTCAGATGGCCCTCGCCACCGCTGTTGGCGGAATGGAGTCGGGCCAGGTGTTTGAGGGTCGCGAGCGGTATGGAGTTCTTGTGCGCTACCCGCGCGAGCTCAGATCTGATCCGGCCGAGATCGGTCGTCTGCTTGTCACGACTCCTTCTGCTGCGCAGGTGGAGCTTGGAGAATTGGCAAGAATACAGGTCGTGCAGGGGCCAACGATGATCAAGTCGGAGAACTCGTATCTCACCAACATTGTTTACGTCGATGTCAGAGACCGGGACGTGGGAGGATACGTCGCGGATGCAAAGGCGCTGCTCCAGCAGAAGCTCGTCTTGCCCGCAGGTTACAGACTCGAGTGGTCGGGGCAGTACGAAGCAATGGAGCGCGCGGGCCGGCGCCTGCGGTTTGTGGTTCCGCTGACCCTTCTGATTGTGTTCGGCCTGCTGTTCATGAACTTCAGGAGCACCGGTGAAAGCCTCATTGTGATGCTTTCGCTTCCCTTTGCGCTCGCAGGTGGCGTATGGATCATGTGGATTCTTGGATATAACATGAGCGTCGCCGTCGTTATTGGATTCATCGCGCTCGCCGGT
Organism: Gemmatimonadaceae bacterium; assembly: GCA_013816695.1. Next base: position 1,174 of record JACDDZ010000229.1, on the reverse strand, counting down.
GTTGCGGCACAGACGGCCGTGATTCTCCTCATCTATCTCGATAACGCATGGAATGATGTTGTGCGCAAGCGAAGACTCGAAGGAGTCGCGCCAACAAAAGCGGATTTACAGGAGGCGGTGCGCTACGGTGCTGTCGAGCGCCTCCGTCCCAAGATGATGACTGTGGCTGCAATAACCCTGTCGCTTGTCCCGATTCTATGGAGCCAGGAAACGGGTTCCGACGTGCTCAAGCGCATCGCCGCACCGATGGTGGGGGGGCTTATCACAAGCGCAGCGCTTACCCTCATTGTGCTCCCTGCTGTCTACTCATTGTGGCGTGAACGGCAAATCAACCGTGGCGCAATCAAGCGGTTACCACTGGACAACACCAAGGAATTGCCGAACTTGAATTCATTCTCCAACTCCGGTTCAAACCAATGATTTCACGATCCCGAGCTATTCTGGCAGTTGCCGTAGTATTCAGTCTCAAAGCCATTCCTGCGCACGCGATGGCCGATCACGACTCAACATCCGTTGTTGCGACAATTGACCGATTCCACTCCGCCCTCGGTGCGGCAGATTCCGGCGCCGTCAGGTCGCTTCTGTCGGACGACGTAATCGTGCTCGAAAGTGGGTCTCTTGAAACCCGCGCGGAATATCTATCGCACCATCTTGGAGGAGACATCGAGTTCGCCCGCGCCGTGCCATCCCAGCGAAAGCTCGTGCGCGTAAACCGCAACGGCAGCACGGCGTGGGTCACTTCCACTTCCATCACGACTGGCAACTTCAAGGGTCGGGCGATAAACAGTAATGGCACCGAACTCATGGTCCTGACAAAGTTGAACGGCAAATGGAAGATCCGGGCAATTCACTGGTCATCCGCTCGGCGGCAACCTCCAGCGCCTGCAAACTGAAAAAAGCCCGGCCAGGTCATTGACCGGGGCAGGCTTAATATCTGGAAGCGCGTTAGAAAATAGCAGGAGGGAGACTCGAACTCCCGACCTCACGATTATGAGTCGTGCGCTCTAGCCAGCTGAGCTACCCTGCCAACGGAAAGAAAAATCTAAACGGGTATTAGGAATAACTGCGTTTTGGGTGGTTGGTTTTGTGTGATACGGTCCGTTTTGGGTGGTTCACACAAACGGCCGGCCCTCTCGGACCGGCCGCTTGCGGTATGGCGGGGGCGGGATTTGAA
>JACDDZ010000228.1 GCA_013816695.1 Gemmatimonadaceae bacterium | reverse complement strand
CCATTGGAGCGATTGCGGGACAGATTCTTGGACGTCGCACAAAGTCCACAGTGATAGGGGCGGCGACAGGCGCGGCTGCTGGTGCCGTGATTGCCGCCAGGAACTCTCACTACGACGGATGTATTCCGTCAGGCGGGCGCATTGCGATCCGCTTGAGTGAGCCGCTCTCCGTGCAGCTCTAGGCGAAAGTGAAATGCGCACAGCCCGTCTCCTCAGTTTTGCGCTCCTAACGGCACTCATTCCTCTTGCGTCGTGCACTGACGCTTTCGGAATTGGCACGCGCCCGATAGGAACATGGTCGATTGAGGAGTACAACGGCGAGCGGATACCGGCACTTTTCGATGCAAACAGTTTCGAGTATACGGAGATCGTTTCGGACGTTTTCCTGATCGAAGCGAACGGCAGTTACAGTAACGACTACACATTCCGGATCACGTCGAACAACCGATCGGTGCGCCTTGAGTCCTACAGTGATTTCGGATACTGGGACCGCAATGGAACCGACTACTACCTCACAGATTCACGAACGGGGGATGTCGCCGCCGCTTCAGTGAGCGGTGGGCGAATGGTGGTCGAGTATCGCGGAGACGTTTACCGCTACCGCCGCCTGGACAACTAGGCGAACTATTGCTCAAGAACGGCGTTCATTGAAATCCTTGCGTTGAGCACTTTGGAAACCGGGCAACCGGTTTTCGCATTGTTTGCTGCCGCCTGGAATTTCTCATTGTCCGCTCCCGGAACACGCGCGCGAACGTCCAGGACGATTGCAGTTATGGCAAAACCTGCGTCGACTTTTTCGACGGTAACTGTTGCAGTTGTATTGATGCTCTCGGGTGCCAGGCCTGCGGCATTCAGCTGTCCGGAAAGTGCCATTGAGAAGCACCCGGCGTGAGCAGCCGCGATGAGCTCCTCGGGGTTTGTTCCTTTGCCGTTTTCAAAGCGCGTGCTGAAGGAGTACTCCCTGTCCGCGAGGGCGCCGCTTTCCGTAGAAACTTTCCCGGCTCCGTCTTTTAGTCCGCCTGTCCAGACCGCTGAACCTTTGCGCTGCATACTCGTATTCCTGTTGAGTGTTTGATGGATTGAATCCCCATACAAGGAGCAATCAAGAAGCCAGGGACGCGGCCCCGTGCATACTGGCTTGCCCGGTGCAGATAGGACATACTACATAATGAGTTCCAAGCCACAATTAACACCTTCCACGGGCCCGGCGCTAAGGCGTTCCTTGGGGTTAAGGCCAAGACTGGCATTGCTGGTGTTTTTCTCGGTTTTGCCATTTCTCCTCCTGATCGGTTTCGTAGCAAGAACCCACCTGCGAAGACAAACGCCGCTGGCAGCGGAAATGACTTCGCAGCAATCGCTGCTTCTCGCTGAGCGATTTGATGGGCTGCTCGACAAAATTGAAGCCGTATTATGGACGGTCGGCGAAGTAGACTCTGCCCCATCCCCGCTTGCCATGCAGGTATACACGGTCGGAAAAGAGGAATTGGACGGCAGGCAAGGGGACAGGTCATCTACCTCACAAGCAGCCGCCGCAGAAATCCGAAAGGCCTCCTCAGCTTCCAAACAAAAAAGGGGAAAACTGGTAGTGGTCGAACCAGCGAAGCTCGATTTGGAACCCTTTGTGTGGGCGGGTTTGGTACGAGCGGACAGCGCAGTTGGAATGGTGAAGATCCCGTTGAGAGTGCTGGATTCGATTGCCAGGACAGGAACCCTGCCGGATGCAGGTGTCACGATAATTTCTGCTTCGGGTCGCGTGCTCGCACACAACTCCGGTGGAGCGAAGTGGATTGGGGAGAATATCTCCGCGACCGCATTAGGCTCGCAGCTGATTTCCAGGCAACGGCCGGTTTTTATCGGTCGAGGCCTGGAAGGGTTGCAGAAAGTTTTTGCGGTGCAGCCTATTCAGCAGACGGGGTGGAAGGTGTTGGTGGGCAGCCCCATGGAAAAAGTTGTCGCGCAAGCACGCTACGGGTTCTTGCGAGCAGTGGCATGGGGTACGCTTGCACTTGCGCTTGCGTTGATTACCGCGCTCTGGCAGGCGCAGCGTCTGATTAACCGCCTCACCCAACTTTCGGCCAAAGCGTCAGCGTATGCACGCGGAGAATTTTCTGCGCGGACGAATGTCTCCGGAAACGACGAGTTGGGAAGGCTTGGCGAAAGCATGGATCGCATGGCCGACGCGCTGCAGAAACGCGAGCTCGATTTGCGATCCAGCGAAGAACGCTATCGCGTGTTATTTGATGCTAATCCCGTTCCGATGTACGTGTTCGACAGTGTTTCATTCGAGATGCTCGATGTGAACAAGGCCTCGCTTGAAAAATACGGATACACAGAGGAAGAATTTCTGGGTTTGTCTGCGGATTCGCTGCGACCTGCCTCCGACATTGGTGAATTCCGGGATTATGTCAGCAGCATCGGCGACAGAACGGTGAGAAGCATCCGTCGACGGCATCGGGCAAAAGATGGAAGGCTGATAGATGTCGAGATTGACTCGGCCCCCACGGAATTCCGTGGCCGCACCGCCCGCCTGGCTGCCGCATACGACGTGACTGCCCAGCTCGCTGCAGAGCAATCACTTCGGACCACAGAGCTTCAACTGCGGCGTTCGCAGAAGATGGAATCGATGGGACAGCTCACGGGCGGCATTGCACACGACTTCAACAATGTGCTGACCGTTATCAGAAGCTATGCGGAGTTATTACAGGCGACACTTTCGCCGGATGATGACAGGCTCGACGACTTGAAGGAAATAATCAAGGCGCAGGAGCGGGCTGCTGCGTTGACCAGGCAACTTCTTGCGTTCAGCAGGCAGCAGCTGCTTCAAAGACAAAAAATCAATCTCTCGCTTCTTGTTGAGGAAACGCGCGGTCTACTGACGCCACTGGTTAGCGAGCGCACAGAACTGAATATCGTGTTACCCGATGCGTCTGTAACAATCAGCGCCGACCAGACACAATTGATCCAGGTGCTCATAAATCTCGTTGCCAATGCCAGGGATGCGACAAGCGATGGTGGTCGGATCGATCTGGTCGTGACCTCTTGTCGACTCACGACAGAAATGCTGGACTCAAGTGGTTGCCCAATTCCCTCGGCTGAGTATGGAGAGCTCTCTATCAGCGACAACGGGCCGGGAATTCCGCCCGAGATCCAGGGACTGATATTCGAGCCGTTCTTCACGACGAAGTCGGTTGGCAAAGGAACAGGAATGGGACTTTCAACGGTCTACGGAATCGTGAAGCAGCTCGACGGATACATTCTTCTCGACAGCGTCATAGGGAAGGGGACAACGTTCAGGCTATTGTTTCCTTGCGTTTCAGGTGAAGCGGAAGAGCGACCTTCAAGTTCTGGGAACGTTCTTACGGGAGGAACCGAGTCGATCCTGCTCGTTGAGGATGAACGGGCTGTGCGTGCAGCGGCCGAGAGAATCCTTTCCGCGGCAGGGTATGTCGTCGTAACCGCCAGTGACGGGATTGAAGCACTTGCAATTGCAGACTCTCCATATCGCATTGACCTGGTACTCACAGACCTGGTAATGCCGAGGATGGGGGGAATAGAGCTGGCCGAAAACCTGGCCCGCAAGAAGATGCCTGTGAAGACGCTTTTTATGAC
>JACDDZ010000227.1 GCA_013816695.1 Gemmatimonadaceae bacterium | reverse complement strand
TTTTTACCCCGCCGGCGAGCACGGCCCTCGGGGCGACATGCGCGTCGTCACCTACAAGGCAATCGTGTTCGACAATGGCTCCGCTATTGATAATACAGCCCGAACCCAGCCTGGCGGACGAATTGACAACCGCTCCAGCAAGCACAACTGACCCTATTCCGATAATCGCATTGGGCGACACCATCGCCCCAGGGTGGATTACGGTCGTGAGAAAGGCCACTGGCAGCCTCAGGCGGCAACGTTGCCTGGCGGAGTTGGACCCGATCGCTAGGATGACGCCGTCGACCCCGTCCGGAAGGTCGCCGTTAGCGACGGATTTCAGGAAGTCCGCTTCCGAAACAATGATGCGTCCGCCTCCTGGCTCTGCGAGGGTCCCCTCCTTCGCGGAGTCGGAATCAACGAAGCCGCGAATATGAAGGCCGGCAAGCCGCGCTGCATCTGCGACCACCTTTCCATGTCCGCCACCGCCCCAGATCAGGTACTCAGGCATTTCCACCGAAGCGTTCGATTGTTACGTGACCGTCAGCGGTGATGCCTTCCCGGCTGAAAACCTTTCGTAATGTCAACGCCAGAATTTTGAAGTCGAGGGCAATGGACTGGTTGTCAACGTACCAGATGTCGTAGTCGAACTTTTGCTTCCAGGTTATGGCATTCCTTCCGTTCACCTGCGCCCACCCGGTCAATCCCGGGCGGACAGAATGGCGGCGCCTTTGGTCCAGCGAGTAAAGCGGAAGATACTCAGGCAAGAGTGGCCTTGGTCCGACCAGGCTCATGTCGCCACGCAGGACATTCACGAGCTCGGGTAGTTCATCAAGACTGGTGCTGCGTAGAAATCTTCCGAGTCCCGTCATCCGGGCCTCATCGGAATCGTCTCCAGTGACCGATGCCTGTGACATTGTCCTGAATTTAAGGAGCGTGAAAAGTTCTCCGTCCTTGCCAGGGCGCACGTGTCTAAACATCACAGGGCTTCCGAGGCGAACTCTCACCGCGATAGCGACACACGCAATGATCGGCGAAAAGACGATAAGGATGAGCGCCGCGAGGCCAACGTCCGTCAATCGTTTCACGGAAGTGCGCCGTAGCTCTTGTACAGCGCCTGCCAGATCGCTTCCGGCTGGAACTTTTCCAGCACACGGACACGACCCGACTTTCCGTGTTGTTCCCGCAACGCTGGCTCATCGAGGTAGAAGGAAAGCGCGTCCGCGAGCTGCACAGGATCACGAGGCTCAATGAGTCTGCCGGTCACACCGTCAATCACGGCGTCGACGCAGCCTGTCACCCGCGAAGCTACGACAGGAAGCTGCATTGCCGATGCTTCGAGAGCAACGTTGGGAAATCCTTCCCGAAGGGTTGGCAGCGCAAAAACATCCATCACTGCGTACAACTTCGAAGGGTCGGCGTGACTTCCCGTCAGCCGAACCCGTGGATGATTCAGCAGACGATCACGGGTAGCCTGATCCACAGGGTCGCGAGCTTCCCAACCCCCGACGACTAGCAAATGCGCATTTGGGTTTCCTGCGGCCACGATTTCGAACGCGTTGGCCAGGGTATCCACCCCCTTGTCGCGAACGAGCCTCCCAACAAATCCTATGACTTGCGCCGAAGCGGGAATATTCAGTGAAGTGCGGAGCTCGGATCTGTCTTGATCTCCAACCAATGTTGGATTGAATCGCCCAACAGCATCCACACCATTGCTGCTTCCGTTGAGCAGGACTGACATCTTGGCCGCATTTGCTACGCGATCGTTTGCCAGTTGAATTTTGACTGACTCGCTCACGCAGAGGACGCGATGCGCCAGGGCACAGGCGACTCGCTCGGTACTCTGAAGCAGGAATCGCTTGATTCCCGACTCACCGTCGTATGCAAGACCTCGAACGTGATATAGGACCAGTGGTGTTCCCGCGAGACGTGCTGCAATCGTGCCGAGGAGGCCGCCCTTTGGCGTGGAAGCGTGCACGATATCGGGCTTCAGCCTGCGAAAGATGCCCAGGATTCGCCATAGGGCGCGGAAGTCACCCAATGGGGTGATTCGCCGCTCCATCGGTACTGTGTGGGCGGCGACTCCTTCGCGGGTCCTGAACTCTTCGACTTCTGGCCCGGGTGCCGAAAGAACATGAACGTCCATCCCGCGAGACTTCATGAATCCAAGCTGTCCCCGGAGAAAAACGAAGGTCATCGGGACCGTCGTGACATGTATCAACTTTATTTGTCTATTGTAGTTCAACCCTACTCGCCGCTCGGGGGGTATGGTAGATTCGGAATCTACTGTAAACCCTCCACATTTGCAGCCACACACAACACTTGTAACGGGCGCTGCCGGGTTCATTGGATTCCACCTGGCTCGCAGGCTCCTGAACCTCGGACACGAAGTTTCAGGAATCGACAATCTCAATTCCTACTACGATGTGCGTCTCAAGGAAGCTCGGCTCGAAGCCCTGCTGAAGTTCCCGAACTTCAAATTCCATAACGCGAGCATCGAAGACCGCGGGACGCTCGATTCCATTTTCGAAAAGGTACGCCCTGACCGCATCGTGAACCTCGCTGCTCAGGCCGGCGTGCGTTACTCCATCGAGAATCCTGCGGCATATATCGATTCCAATGTCGTTGGATTCGGGAATATCCTGGAGGGAGCACGGAGGTTAGAGGTCGAGCACCTGGTATTCGCATCATCCAGCTCCGTTTATGGAGCGAATACGATGATGCCCTTTTCAGTTCATGATAATGTCGATCATCCGCTAAGCCTTTATGCGGCTACGAAGAAGGCAAATGAGCTGATGGCTCATTCTTACAGCCACCTTTACGCTCTTCCGACGACCGGCCTGCGCTTCTTCACAGTGTATGGGCCGTGGGGTCGTCCGGACATGGCGCTCTTTCTTTTCACAAGCGCGATTCTCGCGGGCAAGCCCATCAACGTGTTCAATCACGGTGACATGCGTCGTGACTTTACTTACGTCGACGACATTATCGAGGGTGTCGTGCGCGTGCTCAATGCCCCCGCGAGCCCCAATGAGCAGTGGGATTCGGACAAGCCCGACCCGGGCACGAGCAGAGCGCCCTACCGCCTGTTCAACATCGGCAACAACACTCCAGTGCAGCTGCTCGACATGATCGCAATTCTCGAAGCCAGGCTCGAGCGGAAAGCGGAGATCAATTTTCTTCCAATGCAGGCCGGAGACGTCCCCGCCACTGCCGCCGAAGTCGATGACCTCGAGACGGCAGTTGGCTTCCGCCCATCGACTCCCCTTGAAACGGGAGTCGGTCATTTTGTGGACTGGTATCGGGCATATTACAAAGTGCCGAAATGAATAACTGCATAATCGTCACCGGCGGGGCGGGCTTCATTGGATCGGCGCTGGTGCGGCGTCTGGTCCGAGACAACGAGGTTGATGTCGTCAACCTCGACAAGCTCACCTATGCCGGAAACCTCGCGTCGCTGGGTGACGCCGCGAACATGCCGCGATACAATTTCGAGGAAGCCGATATTTGCGATGCGCTGGTGGTTCGATCGATCATCGAGCGCTATCAGCCGCGCGCGATAATGCATCTCGCGGCGGAGTCGCATGTGGACCGCTCGATCGACGGGCCGGCTGAATTCATCCGGACCAACATTGTCGGGACGTT
>JACDDZ010000226.1 GCA_013816695.1 Gemmatimonadaceae bacterium | reverse complement strand
CAGGTGCCGCTCACCCGAACGCTTGATGCGCTGGAAAAGACCCATGTATTGCCAGTGCGGTTTGGGAAGCCGTATGATCGAGGCTGCGCGCGTGAGATAGGGAAGAACGACCGAGCGCGAGTCCGCTGAGAACATGAAGCGGGGGTGCTTCATCGCGAACTGACGGATTTCTGCGACCGCGGCCGCGAAGTCGAGCTGCGGAGAAAAGTAGAATGCGGGAGCAAGCAGAGACTCTCCCTGCGCAACAATGCCCTCGCCAATCGCAATGCGATGCAGTGTCGTACCAGGATAAATCCGCAATCCAACCGTGAGGTAGACTGCGTCTCCCCGCAGCAATCTCCATTCTGCAAATGCGAGCGTTTCCCGCAAAGTTTCCGGAGTTTCTGCCGGGCCGCCAACCAGGAATATCCAGAGCGTGCGGATTCCCGCCCGCTCTACTCGCTCTGCTACATCGCGCACTTTCGCTGCGGTAAATCCCTTCTCCAGTTTCTCGAGAACTGGATCGCTGGCACTTTCAGCGCTTATCCCCAGCGTTCGGAACCCGGCCCGACGCATCACTGCAAGCAATTCATCTGACGCAGTTGCCGGCGTGAAATTTGTCGTGTCGAGACGAACGTTCAGTTTTCTCCGGATGATCGCCTCACAGACCTCGATCGCATGACCAGGAGGCGAATTGAACGTCGAGTCCACGAAATCGAAGTTTCGCACGCCAGCCTGGTAGCGAAGTTCTGCGATTTCATCCGCAACGTTTTCCGCAGCACGTAGCCTGTAACCCCACCCCTCGACATTGCGGTACGTGCAGTAAACGCATTTGTAAACACATCCACGTTTTGTCTGGATCGGGATCGTGGCGCCATGTCGCTCGTACCGGCGAAGGTCGATCCAGTCCTGCAAGCGGGGCGCAGGGAGTGAATCCAGGTCGGCGTCTTCTCCAGGCGGTGCGAAAACAATTTGAGTTCCCTGGCGCCGTACAACACCGGGAATTCCCAACGTACTTTCGCCGGCAGCCAGCGCATTGATCAGCGACACACTCGCTCGCTCGCCGTCTCCGGCCACGGCATAATCCACATCGAAGGTTTCGAAAAGGGCTTCAGGCGCGACACCGAAAGCTGCACCGCCCGCGATCAGCTTGGCGCGCGGGGCCGCCGCTCGCAGCGCTCGCACAACTTCCAGCGCGTCGGGCGTGTAATGCCTTAGCGCAATAGCATCACTGTTGTCGATGTTCCGGACGGATACGCCGACAAAATCCGGATCGAAGGCGCGAGCCTCGCTGCGAGCGCGCGAAATCGGGTCACCCGCGAAGCAAAGATCCAGGAACCGAACCGAGTGTCCCGCACTTTTCAGCGCCGAGGCTACACACGCGAGTCCGTTCGGCACTACGGGATAGGGCTGACGCTCCCGATTGGTGCTAACCAGCAGCACTCGTGCGCCGATGGGCGGCTTTTCTCCTCTCAGTGCAGTCACAGATTCATAATACCCAAAGGGCCGCGAGTGTGGCGCCAACGAGGGTGCAAAGCAGGTTGACCACGTCGTTGTCGATCCAGCGAACTCCAGAGACGTGGGTCGTACGTGTACCGCAGGGGTGTATGTCGCGCTCGGTATGTGCCTGGCACTGGTCGCACCAGCGGCGGGATTGCAGCGATGCTCCAATCAACGAATCACTCGCAGCTCCGGCAAATCCGGCGACAAGGCACGCCGTGAAAAATCCCGCCAGTCCGCCAACGACGGCCAGAACTCCAATGAATGCGGCCCCTGCAAGTCCTGCAGCAGCGCCAAGAGCAGTAATTCCTCCCGAGGTGCCGGCCGGAACCGGCCTTCCACTCAGAATCGAGCGCGGCTCGCTCTCGGAAAGTGAGCCGACCTCGGTTGCCCACGTGTCTGCAGCGGCAGCGGCGATTGCACCTGCAGCGCAGAAGGGTGCGAGCGGATTGGAATCAACGATTGACCAGAGGCAGCCGAGCGCGAAGACGCCGCCGTTGGCCAACACCTGGATCGCATCGCGAGCCGTACCCTTTGCGACAATTGCTTCAACGGTTCTTTCCTTAGTCCGCCGCCGGTACCTCGAGAGCGCGCTTGAGGAAATGAAAAACCCGGACAGGACGAGCGCGAATGCCCATCCCGCGCCGACTGCTACAGTTCCTGCGGGAACGGCAGCGAGTGCACCCGATTTCGACAGGGCGCCCAGCCGCAGGGCGAGCAGCGACGCGATGACACAGCCTGCGAAGCCAATGGCGAGCCGGAGTATCACATCCGTAGAAGGAACCACCGTTTCGAGCAACTCTCCTCCTCGCCCTGACAGGGAAACGTTAACTTTACGCGAAGTATTTTCCTGCCGATCCCCTACAGTAACGATGCCCGCCACGGTCCACGCCCACGTACCGCTCAGCCTCCTAGCCGCCATACGCGATGTCGATTCGCCAGGTGGTGACGCGGAAGCGGAATATGTTCAGGAGTTGCGCAACAAGCGACTTGGGTTGAGCGATACCGTATACGCCCAAATCCGCCGGTATGACGAAGCTGTGCGCCGTAGCCAGCAGATCGCCGTAGTCGAGGCTACGGGACTTTCGACGTTGATCGGCCGGCGTCCGGACGCTGAAGAGATTTTTATTGCGGCAGGGCTGAAGGTCGCGCACGAAGTTTACCAGACAATTTCGTCGACTATTCGCGGCGTCATTCTCATTCTCCCGGGATTCATGGCGCGCCCGTTGGCACTCCGCCAGCTCAGGAAAATCGCGCACAAATACTTTAATGCGACGATGGGCCGTACGGGGTCGTTCCTGACACTGACTGTGGAGGATTCCGTCAGCGCTGCTCAGGCTCCGCGAGGCATCGGATGCAGGTATTACGAGTCGGCGCTGCGCGAGCTGCTCAAGCTGATGGTAAGAGGGTCTGGCGCGGTTGACCACGTTCGCTGCATAACACGTGGAGAAGGTGCGTGCGAATGGCGCGCGGACTGGCGTCTAATCCAGAAATCAGAAAACCATGCTTGATACCCGCACACTCCCCGCGCTCCAGGCCGCGATTTCGGACGCCGGCATTGATGGCTGGCTCCTTTTTGACTTCCAGGGATTGAACCCGGTTGCCGCGGGCCTGCTTGCGTTGCATGGGATGACTACTCGCCGATACTTTGTTTTTATTCCGAAAGCTGGCGAACCCGTCGCTATAACGCATGCCATCGAGCAGGGTCCGTGGGAGAAGTGGCCTGCGAACTGGTCCAGGGAGCAATACAGCGGGTGGAAGCCGCTCGAAGATCTGCTGCGAAAACACCTCGCGGGTAAAAAGATCGCCATGGAGTATTCGCCTGGCGATGCCATTCCATATCTGGACAGGATTCCGGCTGGCGTCATCGAGATGGTGCGTTCCGCAGGAGCGACAGTTGTTTCGTCCGGTGACCTGGTCTCGCGCTTTTACGCGGTATGGACCGATGCCCAGCTCGAGTCACACAAGCGTGCAGCGAAGCTGGTTTCAAAAATTGCCCAGGAGGCAATCAAGATGGCCGGGGCACGCGCCGATTCCGATCCCGCCACCGAGTTCGAGATTCAGCAGTGGATCATGCAGCAGTTTGAAAACCACAGTCTCAACACGATCCACGAGATGATTGTTGCTGTTGGCCCCAATGCGGCCAA
>JACDDZ010000225.1 GCA_013816695.1 Gemmatimonadaceae bacterium | reverse complement strand
ACACAGACCCCGACCACAGGGTACTGCTTGCCGGCTGACAAGGGAGTGGTGACTCTCGTGGTGGACGCGAGCACGTATGCGGGCAGCGTTGCGATTCTCCGGAACAGGGAACTGGTCGCTGAGCGTATGCTTCCGCACGCGTCCGGACCTGTAAAGGGAACGCGCGCCGAGGCGATAATGCCTGCCATTGTGAGCGCACTTCAGTCCGTTTCGCTGGCGCCCCGCGACCTGAATCGGATTATCTGCGGTGAGGGACCGGGGAGCTTTACGAGTCTTCGGATTGCGGCTTCACTTGCAAAAGGATTTGCGCATTCGCTGGGCATTCCGCTGTTCAGTGTCTCATCGCTGCTGCTGCTGGCGGCGGGTGCGCCCGTGAACGTGCGTCCAGTGGTGGCAGCGATCAATGCGATGCGCGGTGAGTACTTTGTCGCGGAATTCCACGGTACATGCGACAGCGTGACAGAAACCGTGGCTGCAAGAATTCTCGAAGAGTCGGAACTGCGCGCCTACGCACTCAAGCGAGACGCTATCCTGGTGATTGCGGGTTCTGATGGCGTGGGACCTCGGGCCGCCGACGTTTCCCGAATTCTCGATGCGGTGCTCGACCGTGGTCCGGTTGAGCTGGGCTCGTGGGAGCCGACCTACGGCCGCCTGCCGGAAGCCCAGGTTCGATGGGAGAAAGCGGCGGGTAAACCGCTTCGGGCGTGACCGTCATCGTTCGGCCTGCCATCGACGCTGACATCGAATCCGTTGCCCTCATCGAGCAGTCCAGTTTCTCTGATCCCTGGCCTCGTCCCGGGTTCGAGCCTCTCGTGCGCGCGCCGCGGTGCATGTTCATCGTAGCCGAGGAGGCTCCGTCTGAGGGAGTGGCCGGTTATTCGGTAGCACGATGGGTGGAGGATGAAGCCGAACTGCTGAACATTGCCGTGGCCGACGAGCAGCGCGGGAAGGGGATCGGCGGCGTGATGCTCGACCACGTGGTTCGGGGGCTCGAGGAGCGGGGAATTCGCCACATATTTCTCGAGGTTCGGGATTCGAATACTGCGGCGCGCGAGTTGTACAGGTCGCGTGGGTTTCGGGAGCTGTCGCGGAGGGCAGGGTACTATCAGCGGCCCACGGAGGATGCGATTGTGCTGGCCTGGAGGCGGGGGGGTTGAGGGGGAGAACTACAACGTACAGCCATTAGCTATTAGCTGACGCTATTAGCTATTAGCTAACGCTATTAGCTATTAGCTAACGCTATTGGCTATTTGCGGATGGTGTTGGCGTTTAGCAGAACGCCGCCCACACACAGCCAACAGCTAATAGCGTCAGCTAATGGCTAATAGCTGTAAGTTGTCTTTAGTTTTTATGCAGGAAATAGTTTCTCCGGGCCGAACTTCGTTTGCGGAGCAAAAGCACGCTATCTTTAGGATTCAGGCGCAGGGAATGAACCCTCGCCAGGAGGATATGTGAGCCGGAGTTTGAATAAGGTGTCTTTGATTGGAAATCTCGGAAACGATCCGGAAGTCCGGTCAACAACAGGCGGTGGCAAGGTGGCGAGCTTTTCGCTCGCAACCAGCCGGTCGTGGAATAGTGCGTCTGGCGAGAAGCAGGAAAAGACTGAATGGCACAAGTGCGTCGTGTGGAACCAGAAGGGCTCCGGACTCGCAGATGTTGTCGAGAAATATTGCAAAAAGGGCGATAAACTCTACGTCGAAGGACGGATCGAGTACCGCCAGTGGCAGGACAAGGAAAACCAGACCCGGTATACAACCGAAATCAATGTTCGCGAGCTGCTCATGCTCGGGGGCGGCGGTGGCGGCGGCGGCCGGGGTGAGTACGACGGCGAGAGCAGCGGAAGTCGCTCACGCAGTGCGGCACCGGCAGGGAAGGCAGCCGGCGGCTCGGATGAGGATTTCTCGGATTTCCCGGCTGCAATCGAAGATTCGGACGACGATCTGCCGTTCTAGTGGCATGAGGCCCGCGGACTATCGCGGGCCTCTTCTTTTAGTGACCTCGCGCGAGGTACAACCGTCACTCTAGCGATGAAACGTAAACTTTCCTTCTGGATCGCCGGAGTCGCCCTCGTTGTTTCGGGGCACCGGGCAAATGCGCAGCAGACAGTTTCTGCGACTGATACGGCGGAAATCGTCCACGTCGTCAAGATGGGCGACACTCTTTGGGATATCGCCAACGCATATCTCAAGGATCCATTTCGCTGGCCGGAGATCTTTCGCCGGAATACGGACGTCGTCGAGAATCCACACTGGATCTATCCCGGCGAACAGATTCGCATTCCTGCTGGCGCTGTACGCGCCGAAGTGCTTGCCGCCCGCAGGGCGGGCGTCGAAGTTGCAGCCCGGCCAGGCGATGTGACTGTTTTTCGGAGTGGACTGACAGCAACTAACTCACGTCCTGCGTTTGGCGGAGTCGTGGGTCGCGAAGTACCAACGGCAGTGCGCTGGGGTGAGATCGAGAGTGCGCCCTACGTTGATACTATTGGAGGGCCGCGAAGAGCCGGCCGAATCAACAGCCGCATGGAGCGCATCGCGGTCAAGGCATCGCAGTCAGACGTGAGGTTCCAGCTATATGACCACGCCTATGTAACACTCCCCGGCAATCGTGTCGCACAGATTGGTGACAGGTATGCGAGCTTCAAGCTCGGACGCGAGCTCGGCGAGGCAGGACAGGTTGTTGTCCCGACTGGAATATTCGTCGTCGATTCCATTCGCTCCGGTGGATTGGTTCGCGCCAGACTGGATCGTCAGTTTGGGGCTGTCGACCTGGAGCAGGGACTCGTGGCGCTCGACCTGCTTCCGCGCCCGTCAAACAGCGAAGTCGTGCCAGTTGCGTCGAGTGCGACCAACAAAGTTGTGTGGGTTCACAATGACCCGGTTCTACCTTCCCTGCAGCACTACCTTGTGCTGGAACCGGGAGCGAGCCCGCCGATTTCGGTTGGCGATGTATTCGCCCTCGTTGATGGCGACGAGAAGCTGCGTGACGACAAGCCGGTTCCACCCGAAGAAATCGGCTATATCCAGATCGTTCGTGTAAGCCGGTTCGGCGCAACGGGAATAATCGTGAGCCATTCCCAGCCTGTGATTCGCGTCGGAAATCTCGCTCGAAGAATCGCGCGAATACCCTAGGGAGCCTCCCTCCGGGCGGTTAAATTCTGGGCTATAGATGACAGCCCAAATCAAGAGAAAACGCGCGCTGGTCACAGGGGGAGCCGGCTTCATCGGCTCCCACGTCGCAGACCTGTTCATTTCCAACGGCTATGAAGTTGACATCCTCGACGACCTAAGCAACGGAAGGCGCGAGAATCTTCCGCAGGCCGCGCGCTTTCATCAGGTCAGTGTTGCATCACCGGACGCAGCTGCAATCGTGCGTCAGGGCCGCTTCGACGTCATCCTGCACGCGGCCGGACAGATCGACGTTCGAAAGAGCGTAGCTGACCCGCTCAACGACGCAACCGTAAACATTTTGGGAACCCTGAATCTTCTCGAAGCACTACACCGGTCGGGCGCCAAGGCGCGCTTTGTATTCACATCTACCGGTGGGGCGATTTACGGCGAATTCAATACGCCGCCCAACATCGAGAACTTTCCCAAGGATCCTGAATCTCCGTATGCGGTCTCGAAACTGAGCGCGGAG
>JACDDZ010000224.1 GCA_013816695.1 Gemmatimonadaceae bacterium | reverse complement strand
CTGCCGACAAAAACAATTTCGACCTGATCACCAACGACAAGATCCTCGACACTTTCAACAAGATCACAGGGGTTTTCTTTCTTGTGATGATAGTGTTGTCGAGTGTAGGCCTTTTGGTTGGGGGAATTGGTGTGATGGCAATGATGATGGTTTCGGTAACCAATCGAACGCGCGAAATCGGAATCCGTAAGGCAGTAGGCGCGACGCAGCGTGAGATCATGCTTCAGTTTCTGGTTGAAGCAGCAACGCTGACTGGTATTGGCGGAGCCATCGGAATCATCATTGGCCTGCTGCTCGGCCGGCTGGTTACGCTGATGATGAATATCAACGCCGGTGTACCCGTGGGCCTCACCCTCATTGCGGTCGGCGTGTCAGTGAGCATCGGGATAGTGTTCGGACTGCTCCCGGCACGAAGGGCCGCACGAATGGACCCGATTATGGCCCTGCGGCACGAGTAGTCCCGCGCCAGTTTCCACGCAGAATGTTTCGGAGGGTTTTCCATACTGCGCGCACGAGTAGGACGGTCAGCAGCAGCAGAACAAGCGACAGCGCCAGAGCGATGACCGGGTGATTCCAGATCATGAAGCTTATTGTCGCTATCACGCCAAGTTCCGCAGTGTTGACTATGCCGTTCGAGAATGGCTCAGGTGATGTGTCCACTGCTACCCTGAGTCCAAGCTTGGTCGCGTGTGTTGCGAGACCCAGGCCTCCGCCGAGGAGGCCGGCTGCAAGAATGTAGGACGGGTCCATGTGCCATGCAGTGGCTACAGCGAGAAATGCCGCAGCTGGCGGCCGGATGAATGTGTGAGCGGTTTCCCAGAGAGTCGCAATTCCAGGCACCAGTGTCGCGAGAAACTCGATTACCGCCAACAGCGCTGCCACACCAATGACGAGCGGGTTGGTGAAACCTTCCAGAGCCCCCGGAAGCTGACCAACCCAGCCAAAACGTGTAGCAACGCCAAGCAGAGCTACCGTGGCGTAAAGGCTGATGCCCGATAGATAGGCCAGTCCGAGTGACTGGGCGAGAGTAACAAGGGACGAGAGCATTGACCATCAGGATTGCAAAAACAACTCCTCAGCGCCTCCCTGCGTTGGCGGCTGGCGTACTATAGCTTTCCGAAATGACGACCATCGACGTACTGGCAATTGCTGCACACCGCGACGATGTCGAGCTGATCTGCGGCGGAACGATGATCAAGGCTGCAGCTCAGGGGCACCGCACTGGAGTGATCGACCTGACTGCGGGAGAGATGGGCTCGCGCGGATCCGCGGAGCTGCGGGGTGAGGAAGCCTCGCGCGCCGCCTCCGTCATGGGACTGTCGATGCGTCAGAATTTCGGGCTGCCTGACTCCGGCATCACCAACACTCCGGAGATACGCGCGCGCCTGGCCGCGGAAATCCGGAAACTCAAGCCAACAATCGTAATCGCACCGGCGTTAGGCGGACGACATCCCGACCATCGTGAGGCTGCGCAGCTCGTGCGCGATGCATGCTTCATGGCGGGAATAAAAAAAGTGGCGCCGGAAGTGCCTCCGCACCGTCCGCGTAAGGTGATTCACGCTATCACGTATCGCGAAGACAACGTAAAGCCCACCTTCGTCGTGGACATTTCCGATGTCTTCGAGCGCAAGATGGAAGCTATAAAGTGCTACGGATCGCAATTCGATGCAGCGACTCAGGCAGGTGAGGTTTATCCGAATGGTGAAGTGCTGTACGATATCGTTCGCCATCAGGCAGCCCACTACGGCTCGCTCATCCGCGCACAGTATGGCGAACCCTTTCACACATTCGAGACTATGCGCGTCGAAGATGTCATGGCGCTCGAAGTATCATCCTTCTGATGTCCGATAAACAGGAAATCAACTACTCGTCCTACCTGCGTCTCGACGAGCTGCTCGCACTGCAAACACTGCAGTCCTCGCCGGAACACCCGGATGAGCTGCTCTTCATTGTCGTGCACCAGGCGAGCGAGCTCTGGTTCAAGCTCATTCTTCATGAGCTTTCAATTCTCGTGCAGCGATTCGTTGACTACGATACGCTCGGCGCAGTCGAGACAGTGAAGCGCGTTAACGCTCTCGTGCGAATCGTCACGGCGCAGCTCAATGCCCTGGAAACCCTTCCGCCACAGCGTTTCGCGCAATTCCGCGGGTATCTAGGTACATCCAGCGGATCCCAAAGCATTCAATTTCGCGCGATTGAGGCCGCGTCCGGAATGCGTGAGTCGCATTTCATCAACGCCCTGCGTGAGCACGGGGACGTGCACCCCCACATCGAAGCGGCACTCGGACGTCCCACGCTCCAGGCGTTGTACGACGAGCTACTGACTGAGCAGGGTGTGACGCTCGAGCAGGTGTATACGGAGTCGAATCAGCGTCCTCTGCAAATGCTCGCGGAAGGTTTGCTGGAGTACGAGCAGGGATTCGCGATGTGGCGCTTCCTTCACGTACAGCTTGTGGAACGAATCATCGGGCCGGACACGAGCGGGACAGGCGGCACTCTCGGGTCGAAATACCTGCAGAAGACCATATCGCAGCGGTTCTTCCCCAAGCTTTGGGCGGTCAGATCGAAGTTCTACGGAAAACCTGAGACTAGCGTCCCGCGATAGCGGTCTGGTTGATCCGCTCCGCTATGTTACGGGCAGCAATGGACGTGGCTTCTCCAATCGCCGTTTCCTGAACGCCTGAGGAACCTGCTTTGCCCCCGCCCATGCCCCATCCGCCCATTCCAAAGACTGTTATTCCCCAGCCTTTATCAGACAGTCCTTCACCGGTAAAGCTGGCGACAATCTCCCCCGTCTGCGTATCAACGACACGCGCAGTAAGATGGACTTCTGTGAGCTGCTTTTTGGCGCCCAAGCCATATAGAAAGGCAGGACCGGCAACTCTCCCTACCAGTCCGCCGAGATGTTTGGTCTCGAACCCGAGTCGGGTGACAGAGCCGGTTACGATATAGCGTGCGCGAGTAAGGGGTGCGGCATTCCCTGTGGAACCGGGGGTCGCGATCCCTTGCGAATCAGCGGAAATTTTTTGTTCCTGGGTAATCGCGGCGAGCTGCTTGCGCTCTAACACGCGAAATGCACCAGTCTCAATGAGACGTTCGACGATCAGATCGGCGGCACCAACCCCAAGCTGTGCCGCGAAACCCTGGTGGTCGCGGACGCCCATCTTTTCGAGCCGTTTGCGCGTGTCCTTGTCTCCGGCAATTTGGGAGGCAACCGTTCCGAAATCGAAATCGGTGACCGTAATAGTGGGACGATTGGCCTGCACCTGGGCGTCGACCGAACCGGTCGCAAGAGTACTAAAGAGAAGGGCGGCTACGACAGCGGAATAACGAAATCCTGGCATACTGGTTCCTCCATGAATGTTGATCGGCACCTGCACATTCGAGGATACGGGGGAGTCCGACCGCACAGAATACGTAGTGTTACGTAGCTTAGGCGGGTGCGATACCAGCGCTCGCTTTGATTTGGCCGCCCATGCCGTAAGTTTCACCTAATGACGCAGCCCCCGATCTACCTCGATCACGCAGCCACCACTCCCGTTCGGCCGGAGGTGCTCGAAGCGATGCAGCCGTTCTACGGCCCTCGCTTTGGGAACCCGTCGAGCACCCATCGGTGGGGGCGCGAGGCGCGCGCTGCGCTCGATGAGGCACGCGAACGGGTAG
>JACDDZ010000223.1 GCA_013816695.1 Gemmatimonadaceae bacterium | reverse complement strand
CTGCTCAACACTCTCGACGAAAGCGATGAGATCCTGAATGCGACCCGCTCTATCGGCAGCCTGCTCACGCCACTCTTTTTTGCCTCGGTGGGGGCATCGGTGAGCCTCGCCGCCTTCCGTGATCCGCGAACGCTCGCGATCACCGCGCTGCTCGTGGTGCTCGGGTCGGTGGGGAAGGTTTCGGCAGCCTACGTGCCGCTGAGGTTTAAGGGAAACAAGAAACTCGTTGGGGTGTCCATGATTCCGCGCGGCGAAGTCGAGCTCATCGTGGCACAAACCGGGCTCGCCATCGGCGCCCTGGACGCGTCACTATTTGGAGCAATAACGCTGATGGTGCTGCTTACCGCGCTAATCGCACCCCCTCTAATACAGGCGGTTGTGCGCGCGGAGAAACGAAACGGTGAGCTGGCGGGCGCCTAGCGCCTGCTCACCGGAAGCGAGAGGCGCGCTTCCGTATTTCCATCATCACCTTTGTCATCACGTTCGCCATCAAAAGCGCCGGCCACCGTCGCAGGGCGCGCACGACCTGTGTTGTCGACCTTGTCGCTAAGAGATTCCGCCGAGGCGCGGCCCCGCAGAACAGCTTCACGCGAGGCGACCGAGAAATTCTGGGTGTACGCCTCGCGCGCGTACTCGCGGGCCTGGCCCCAGTCGCCGTGGCGAGACCGCACCTGATCCGACCATCCGGCGCGCAGCTCTTGCTCGATTGAACCGAAGTCGCGGCCTGCGTAATCCGGATTCAAATGGGCGAGGTGGCCGAGCTGGTAGGCGGGGCGCACTACTTCGTATCGGCGGTCGGCGAGTTGATGAGGCGATTCCGCGTATCTATCGCGATAATAGCCGTCTTCTTTCTGGCCGTAGCTTTCAGAGGCATCGGCCACTGAGCGCCCTGCCCACCATCCACCGACTGCGCGGGCAATACCACCGACGACCGTTCCAATGGGCCCAATCTTATCGGTGATTTCATCGGCCATTGGTCGCGTCCCCTTTTTCAAAGTTCGTCATTGAAACAGCGCGCAAGTTCAGGGCCGAACCTACATCGCTTGCACGATTGCCTTGAAGCGTGGCAGCTCGCGAATGGAGTCAAAGTCTCCGTCGTGCTCGATCCATTCCTTGTGGCCAAAGCCGTTATCCACAGCCTGCCTCAAGTACTCGAGTGCGTCTTCGCTTTTTCCCAGCAGGGAGTAAGTGCACGCTACGGTATAGAGGAGCATCGAATCTTCAGGATCGATCTCAAGAGATCTTCTCACCAGAGCGACCGCCTTATCGGGCTCGTTGTTGTTTGCATAGGTAACGGCTCCAAGCGCAGTGGCGCGGGTGTCACCCGGCTCGAGCGCCAACCTCTCCTCAATGAGCTTCACTGCACGGCGGCACGCCGAATCGGCCTCGGCGGTCTTCCCGAGCGCTGTGTAAGCTGACGCGAGAAAATTGGGCGCCTGGAAATCTTCCGGCCGGAGCAGGGCTGCACGCTCGAACATCTTCGCAGATTCCTCATTCCGCCCTTCGGCCCTCAGTGCGCGGCCAAAGAAGTACGCGGCCTCGAATAACTTCGGATCGAGGCGCATCGCTGTCTCGAACTCCTGCTCAGCTTCCCCAAACTGTTTGGTAAGGGAAAGCGCGATGCCGCGGGACAAGTGTGCTTCGGCAAGCCCGGGCTCAAGCTCCAGCGCTTTTTTGCTCGCTGCCTCAGCTTGGCGAAGATTCGATTCGCGGGCGTCCCAGTACTGGTACAGGAAAGAGCAGCAGTCGGCCACTCCGGCGTAGGCGATGGCGTAGTCAGGATCGATCTCGATTGCACGGTTGAACATCTGTCGCGCGTGTTCCATCGCCTTTCTGCGCCATTGGTGGAAATACTGGCGACCCCGAAGGTAGAAGTCGTATGCCTCGACGTTCACGGTTCGCGGCTTCTCGATCGCCTTCTTTTCGTCTTCGCTCAGAATGACGCGGAGCGCCTTCACGATAGCCTGCGAGATGTCGTCCTGGATAGCGAAGACGTCTTCCATCTCCCGGTCATAGCGCTCGGACCAGAGCTGATAGCCATCGGCGACGTTCACGAGCTGGGCGGTAATGCGCAGACGATTTCCCATTTTTCGGACGCTGCCTTCGAGCACCGTGGACACCTTCAGCTTCCGGCCGATCTCGCCGATGTCTTCGTTCTTACCCTTGAATGCGAACGACGAAGTGCGCGACGCGACCCGTAGCGACTGGATTTTGGTGAGGGCGTTGATGATCTCCTCAGCCATTCCGTCGGTGAAGTATTCGTTCTCCGCGTCCGCACTCATGTTGGCGAAGGGGAGGACGGCCACCGATTTCGCCGTGGAGACGACTTGGTTCGGCAGTGTCTGCGTATCGGAGGGAGTCTTGAGGCTGGTGTTGATCAGCGCTTGCGAGAAAATCGCGGTCGTCGCGAAGCGCTTCGAGGAATCAGCGGCCATCGCCTTCTCGAGTGCGCGCTCAACGTTTTCGGGTACGGCGCCGCGAAGTGTGCGGATCGGTTTCGGCGTCTCGCTGAATCGCTTCGCCATCACCGCCTGAGCGGTCGCGCCGGTGAATGGACGTTCGCCGGAGAGCATCTCGTAGACGACGCAGGCGAGACTGTACTGGTCGGAGCGGGCATCGAGCTCTTCGCCGGCTGCCTGCTCGGGACTCACGTACGCGGGCGTGCCGACCATCATTCCCGTCTGGGTGAGTGTCTGGCTCCCCGCGGCGCTGACCGCTTTAGCTATTCCGAAATCCATCACCATCGCCTCACCCTCGTACAGCATCACGTTCTCGGGTTTGATATCGCGGTGGATGATGCTTTGCCGGTGCGCGTAATCAAGCGCGGATGCTATCGAGCGCGCGTGGCGGATGGCTTCGTCGATGGGGAGGAGCTGCTGGCGATCGAGCCGCTCACGGAGCGATTCACCCTCGACGTACGGCATCACGTAGTAGAGAAAAGAATCCGCCACATCCGAATCAAAAAGCGGGAGGATGTGGGGGTGATTGAGACGCGCGACCATCTTGATCTCGCGCAGAAACCGCTCCGCGCCGAGTGACGCCGCGAGCTCCTGATGCAACACCTTTAAAGCGACGACCCGGTCGTGCTTCTTGTCCTGAGCGAGATAGACGGTGGCCATCCCGCCCTTACCCAGCTCCCGGTCTATACTATAGGTATCGCCGAGCGCGTCACGCAGCCGCTCAAATTGGGGGTTCACGCTTGTTTTTCCGAAGACGATTCAGACGCAACGTACGGGTGAGTGAAGTTGGTCACCCGTTGGTTTGGGGTCAAGCGCCGGCATCCCAACGGAAATCTTGACAGCGCACGCCCGGCGAAGCCGATTGTCCCCTGTGACCGCAGAGATCAGACTTGGAACTCAGGGCTGGAATTACGACGCCTGGGAAGGGCCGTTCTATCCGGAAAGGACGCGCGCGTCCGACTATCTAACCGTATATGCTCGTGCCTTCGATACGGTGGAGGTTGATTCAACTTTTTATGCGACGCCGGCAGAGTCTACAGTAAAGAGCTGGGTGGAGCGAACCCCTTCGGGTTTTGAGTTCGCGCTCAAAATGCCCCAAGAGGTAACTCACGAGCATCGGCTTCGGCCGGTAACGAATGCCGAGGCCGAGTTCTACGAGCGGGTGCGACTGCTCGGCGAAAAGCTCGGGCCAATTCTGGTGCAGCTCGGTCCGGATTTCGATCCGTC
>JACDDZ010000222.1 GCA_013816695.1 Gemmatimonadaceae bacterium | reverse complement strand
CGCGTCGTCACAAAGGCGATGAATGCGTTCGCGCGCTGAGAGTTTTCCCTGCTTGTGAAGCTTTGCGATCTTGTCAGCTCCGCCACCCTGGCGAAGCTTGTCTTCCAAAGTTTTTACTTCATCGCTCAGCTCACGGAGCCTGCTGCTCACGCGGTGGCACCCATCGCATTCTTTATGTAGTCGATGAGCTCGGACGTCGGGGTGCCCGGTCCGAACAATGTGCCGCACCCTTTTGCCTGCAGCGCTTCCATGTCTTCCTTTGGAATGATTCCGCCGCCGGTAATCAGGATGTCGTCGCGACCCTGGGCTTTCACAAGATCGATTACACGCGGAATCAATGTCATGTGCGCGCCACTCAGGATCGACAGTCCGATTACGTCCACGTCTTCCTGGATTGCAGCTGTGGCGATCATCTCGGGGGTCTGGTGCAGGCCCGTATAGATGACCTCCATGCCGGCATCTCTGAGTGCGGCTGCAACGACCTTTGCACCGCGGTCGTGACCGTCGAGGCCGGGCTTGGCGACAAGAACTCTAATGGGTCTCATATGGCCTTGAAAGTTAGTACGACGACTTCAACTGCAACAGCAATGTGCGGCCTTTGGCCGCGAGAACTGCAGGAGGAAGGCAGGTGGTCGCGGAGGACTGCAAATTCTGTGGTTTACAACATTGAACCAACTGTGCGATGTCATTCCGGTAAAAAGCAGTCCTTCGTTTCCTTCGTTAGGTTGCGGCTGCGGGCCGCTCATGCTTTTCACATCTAGAGGCCACTGGTCTTTCGCGCGACCAATAACATCTCCGACGATCGCCGTGTTAACGGACGATCGACTCGCCCGTCAAAAGCCTGCTCGACGACCAGCCCATGCCGTCGAAACATTTCTGAAAGCTGCGACGCATTGTAAAGGCGAATTCTGTGCTCACGCTCGCGGATTCTTTTCCCCTCCGACCAGGTAGAAAGCACCGTAAGAATTCCCGAAAGCTGGTCGAAGCTCCGCTGCTGGGCGTATAACCGGTTCTTTCCCCCTTTCCACCAATCCTTGGCGAGGAAGCGCGCCATGATTCCGTCCCTGCTTCCGCCCTGCCAGATGAGAACACCGTCAGGCTTAAGCACGCGCGCGAATTCCTTTACAACGCGCTCATCATCGTCCGGATGATCGAAGAAACCAAAGGATGTAAAAAGATTTAGCACCGCATCGAACCGGCCGCGCCAACGTGGCGGCATTTTGCGCATGTCTCCGACCGTGTAGCGAAGCCTCGGTCCTGTTCCGCGGGTCTTGGCGGATTTGATCAGAACTTTGGAGTAGTCGAGACCATCAACGTCGAACCCAGCCTCAGCGAGCAAGTGCGAATGTCGTCCCTGACCACATGGTGCATCGAGAATCCTGGCGCCGGCTGGCAGCTCGAGGATGTCGATCAGACGTGCAACTTCGCGCCGGTCGTTTTGCGGGCCGAAGAGCGGCGCGTATTCGTCCAGGTATTTCTGATCGAAGAACGATTCCCACCATTCGGTATGTATGAGATGGCCTCACAAGTTAAATCGGACTGCCCGCGGAGCTGCGTTACCTCAGCCGTATTAGCACCACCGGCGTAATCTGCCAGGACAACCCCATTTATCCTTGCACCAGCCGCACTCGCTTTCTACCCGCCGGTAAAGTCTACCGTTAATACATCTCCCTTCTTCCCCGACGGGAAATCACTCGGTGCGCGGTGCACTGCGCCGACCGACGAGTCGGGAAAGGTCTTGGCATAGAACTGCGCAGCATCCTCGGCTTCTTTATCGTACCAAAGGCAGATCGTATTCTTTGCTGGCTTCACCATGCAAACCCTCCATTGATAGATCGCATTCAGGTCACGCTCACGGGCGCCACACCGAACCGTAGGAAAATACTGCTTCGTTAGACAGCACGCGTACCTCCGCCGCGTACGCGATTTGGGAACGGACGACGGCGGGTTGGCGCTGCGCGCGACGTCTAGGTGACGGGCACCACTGATTTGGCCTCGAGCGCGGCACGCACGGCCAACGCCAATGCCATTGCAGTAAAAGGCTTCTGCAAGAGACGCGAGTGTTCACCGAGACCACCTCGCCGGGCAATGTCCTCGTCGTTGTAACCCGACATGTACAGCACCGGCGTGTCCGGACAGTGTTCACGAACCCGCCTAGCCAGTTCGACTCCGCCAGTTCCCGGCATGATTACGTCGGTGAGAATGAGATTGATGGCACAAGCATGCGCCGCCGCGAGCCGAATTGCGTCCGATCCGTCACGCGCAACGAGTACTGTGTATCCGTTGTTTTCAAGGACCCGCCGCACCAGCGCCCGTACCGCTTCCTCGTCTTCGGCGAGAAGAATGGTTTCCGACCCTCCAACTTCGGTGAAGGTCGCCACGTCTCGCGAAGTGGGCGCAGGAGCGTGCGCCTCTATGGGAAGGTAGATGCGGAAGGTGGAGCCCTGATCCACCTCACTGTCCAGGAGGAGATATCCGCCCGACTGCTTGACAATGCCGAACACTGTGGAGAGACCGAGCCCGGTTCCCTTGCCCACTTCCTTCGTCGTAAAGAAAGGCTCGAAGATGCGGTCCCGCAGCGCCGCTGGTATTCCGTGGCCCGTGTCCGATACCGAAAGCATGACATACGAGCCGAATGGAAGCCCGCTCAGTGGCTTCTGGTCGCTGACCAGGACGTTCTCCGTTCCGATCGTGATCCTGCCCCCACGTGGCATGGCGTCGCGTGCATTCACGATCAGGTTGACCATCACCTGCTCCATCTGCCCCGGATCCGCGGTAGTGACGAAAAGGTCCCCCGTCGGAGCGAGCTCGATCTCGATATCCTCGCCAATCAGACGACGCAGCATCGGGGCAAGCGACGACAACACCACGTTTAGGTCGAGCGGGACCGGCTCCAGCATCTGCTTGCGGCTGAACGCCAGGAGGTGATGCGTCAGCGCGGCGCCGCGATCGGAGGCGATGAGAATCTGCGTGAGGTCATCAAACTCGGGAAGCGACGGGTGCAGCGTTTCCTTGAGCAGCTCGGCGTGCCCGCGGATGACCGTGAGCATGTTGTTGAAGTCGTGAGCGATGCCCCCGGCCAGGGTGCCGATCGCTTCCATCTTCAGCGACTGGCGAAGTTGCTCCTCCAGCTGCAGGCGTCCCGTGACGTCGCGAAACGTGAACACGCGGCCCACGATCTCGCCGCCGATCCTCTGAGGGAGGGAGGAGCGCTCAAGATGGCGACCGTCCTTGAACAGGAGCAGGTCGAAATTCTCCTCGCCGGGATCGCTAAGGATCTCTGGAACCCCTTCTGTAATCTGTGTGGGGTCCACGAGTTGTTCGGTGGCAAAGCGCAGCCGCACCTCTTCATCCGGCGACGTCAGCACGGCCTCCGGAATTCGCCACAGCTCCACGAACTTGCGGCTCATAAGCACGGTCTTGCCCGTCAGGTCTAGCACCAGAATGCCGTCCGTCGTGGCTTCCAGGGTCGCTGAGAGGAGCGAAACCGCCTCGTCCAGTTCCACCTTCGCGGTTTGGCTCGTCGAGAGCGCATCGTTCAGCCGCTGGAAGCGGTCGACGAGTTCTTCGGATACCGTATCCATCGAATGCTCGAGCATCGCGCGATCGTCGTCCGATTGCAGGTATGCCTGCTCCACTGCCGCGACGAACCCGGAGAACTCCACCGGAACGCGGTCAGCGCCCCCGAAG
>JACDDZ010000221.1 GCA_013816695.1 Gemmatimonadaceae bacterium | reverse complement strand
GGTCCGGGCATGCGCACAGTGAAGCGCGAAACCGGGCGCTTGTTGACTGAAACCTTTTGCTTGAATTCGCCCACGATGAGATCTGTTCCCTGGATACTGACGCTCTGGATGTTGCCGCGATCCAGCTCACGATCGAAGTCAGGGGAATAGTTGATCTCGGGCGCTTCAGCTGCTCCCTTCCCGGAGAACTGCATGATTGCAACGGGGACGAGAATCAGTAGAAACCAGAACGCGACCGTCTTTGAGGTCTTACCCCATTGAGGTGCTTTCCGCGGTGTCTTGGGTGCAGGTAGTTGCATTACTCGAGGCTCGCTATGTATGGCAAATGCCGGAAATCTTCGGCGTGGTCGAGTCCATAACCAACAAGGAACTCGTGAGGCGCGTCAAATCCGACAAATCGCGTTTCGTGTTCAAGTTCATCAGCAATGTGCTTGTGCAGCAGTGCGCAAATTTCAAGCGAGGCAGGCTGTCTCTCAGTGAGCAGCTTCATCAACTTGTTCAGCGTGCGGCCTGTATCCACAATGTCTTCAACGAGAAGGATGTGCTTCCCTTCAAGCTCGGTTTCCGGATCGTACAACAACCGCACAGTTCCACTTGAAACCGTCCCTTCGCCGTAGCTCGAAGCCACGAGAAAATCGACATGAATCGGGCGATTTATGTGACGGACCAGGTCGCTCAGAAAAATGAAACTTCCCTTCAGCAGGCCGAGCACAAGCAGCTCGCCATCGGGATAGGCCTCGGTAATCTCGGCGCCCAGCTCCTTGCAGCGCGCCTCGATTGTCTCGGGCGTAAATGCAATTCGCTTGAGTGCGCGACCTCGGAGCCGCGGATCTACTTCTGTGGCTGCCATCGTCTCAGGAGTAAGTGGTCACGACGCATCAAAATTTCGACGCCCCCAGACAGCTGGATCGACCCACCTGTCATACCATTAATAGTAAACTCAGCTGCGCGGTGGGTTCCTCTTCGGTCCATCACCACGCTGGCGCGAGCCGCCAACACAGGCCAGATAACACGGAGCGAGCTCGCGTCATACTTACGCAATCTATCACGTTCGACACGAAGTTCTCCCTTTTCGGGCCGGTCAGCCCCCAGTTTCTCCACAAGCTTGTCCATTTCCCGACGCCATTGCGTCGATTTTCTGGCAATGTCGAGGAGCTGGTCATCGATGTCCGGCTGAACCTGGCGAATGGCCGGGAGGAGGTCGTGGCGAACACGATTTCTCATGTGCGCTCTATTGCTATTGCTCGGATCCTCGAGAAAAACCAGGGCTTGGGTACGCACATAATCGGTGAGCTCGACACGGGAAAACTCCAGGAGTGGACGCAGGATCAGAGAGTCCGCGAAAAGTCCGCTCAGCCCACGGGGACCGGCTTCCCTTAGAATCCGCATGAAAACGGTTTCCACCTGGTCGTCCCGGTTGTGGGCAGTTGCTATCACCCGGCATTCCCTGTCCGCCACGTCTTTAAGGAACGCCATTCGCGCAGACCGCCAGTCACTCTCCCGAGCTGGCGTCCTGGCAGCTCTTCCGATTACGCAGGCAAGGCCCAGCTCCGAGGCGCGTCTGGCCACAAGCTTCACGGATTCCTCAGCGAAAACCCCCGTTCCGTGATCGAACGTGGCAACCGTAATGTCGGCAGCCGCACGGGATGCCGACTCCAGCAGGACCATCGAATCCAGGCCACCCGAAATGGCGAGCACGGCCGGCCCGCTGCCGATCACTTTTCGAACGGCCGAATCGACCTTCTGGACTACAGGCGATTGAAGGGTCATACTACCTTATAATCTACACGTTCCCCCAGCGAGAATTCCTTGGAAACGCACGGTCCACTGGGCACCCTGTGGGTGTCGCTCGGCTTAATAGCTTTTTACATCGCCCTCATCTGGCTGAACACACTTCTGGGTGTGTTTCTCACGCCTTTGTTCCTGATTCCGGGAACCTGGTTGATGGACAAGCTCGGCTTGCGCAAACGCGAGCGCGAAGCAGCCGACGCCGCTGCCGAAGAAGAAGCGGCAGCAGGCTAAACAGATTCGCTGTGCTCTGCGTATTAGGGTGATGCGCCGTCTTGCAATCGCCTCGATAGTCCTATTTGCGTCAACAGCCCGCTCCTCTGCCGCGCAGCGCGCCGACTCGCTCTCTCTTTCAATCCAGGACGCAGTCAACCGCGCCATTCGTGTAGGTGACGAGGCGCGGGCGGCGGCCGTGCAGATAGAGATTGCAGATGCACAGGTAACTATCGCTCGCGCTGCCGGCCTTCCACAGCTCCGCCTGACTGGATCGCAATCGCACGTTTCGGAAAGTGCGCGCGCACAGGCAGTCGGCGCCATTTTCAACCAGCCCAACACCTACACAGCCAACGCCAATTTTTCGCAGGCCCTTTTCCAGGGTGGCAGAATCATGGCGGGTGCCCGTGCAGCGAGCGCAATCCGATCTGCTGCGCGTCTCGATGCAGAGGAGACAAAGGCACAGGTGGCGCTCGATGTTCAACGCGCTTACCTGCAGGTCCTTTTTGCAAAGCGCCTCGCGGAAATTCAGGACGCAGGGCTGAGTCTCGCAGCGGAACGAGTCAGACAGGCGGAACAGTTCGAGGCAGCCGGACGGGCTGCGCGGTACGATGTGCTCCGTGCCCGTGTTCAGCAGGCGAATCTCGAACCGGTTGTGATCGAGGCCCGAAGTGACGTGGAGCTGTCCATGCTCAACCTCAAGCGCCTTGCGAATATTCCTTCATCGCAACCTCTCAAGTTGACGAGCAGCATCGACACCATGGCCGTGCGGGAGATCGCGGGGCGCGTAGCATCTGCACCCGCGCTCGGCGACCGTCCTGCACTCAAGTCGGCAGAGGCACTGGTGCAGGCGCGCAAGGCGGGTGTGCGCGTAGCCAGGGCCGACCTGCTGCCGACGATCGCCCTGAACGGCGTTATCGGCGGCCAGGCATTTCCGCTCTCCGGACTTCCAAACGGCCGCGGGAGACTGGACGTGGTGCCCTGCCCTGCGGCTAGTGCTGCCGACCGAGTGTGCACGCAGCAGAACGGCGGCTGGTTCGGCGACAAGTCGTTCGGCCTTTCGATGTCGTGGCCGATCTTCGATGGGCTGCGCGCAAAGGGCGCGATCGATCTCGCACAAGCGAACGCGCGGCTCGCGGAACTGCAACTCGCGCAGAAGCGTGAAAGCGTAGAGAGTGAAATCGGGGCGGCTCGCGCCGAGCTGGACCGGGCGCAGTCGCTCTTCGCCGCCAGGCGCACAAACGCCCAGGAAGCGGACGAAGCATTCCGGCTCGCCACGTTGCGCTATTCGCGCGGTCTGGGCACGCAACTCGAGGTTTCCGACGCCCAACTGGCACTGACCACTGCTCAGACCAATGAAGCGCGCTCCATATTCGACTTGTATCTCGCTGCCGCAACACTTGCCCGCGCGCTTGGCCAGCCGGTTCCATTGCCCGACAGGCAGTGGAACCCGGCAACATCAAATAAGAACAGGTAATCGATTGCTCAATACATCTTCACGACTCGTGCTCGGCGCGGTGATCGCATGCACCGCTGTCGCGTGCTCGAGCAAACC
Organism: Gemmatimonadaceae bacterium; assembly: GCA_013816695.1. The sequence goes on along the minus strand of JACDDZ010000221.1, from coordinate 155 downwards.
AGACAATGCCAAAGGCGCTCCTGCAACACGCGCAGGGGAGGCGCCGCCAGTGGGTCGTGGCGGGCAGGTTCTCACGCTGGCGCCGACCGATGTGGACACAGTTACGACGACGTCGATTGCCGATGGTGTACCTGTGACGGGAATTCTGCGTCCCA
>JACDDZ010000220.1 GCA_013816695.1 Gemmatimonadaceae bacterium | reverse complement strand
GCTGAGGGGGCTCGAACCCCTGACCTCACCGATGCGAACGGTGCGCTCTCCCAGCTGAGCTACAGCCCCGCTTTGCGATGGCTGATCCTCAACTCGAGGGCTGCTCCCCGTCGCATTCGGGTCACAACACAAAGCCCCGCTGAAGGATCCGCGGGGCCTCAGTACTTGTTCAAGCTACCCGAACTCTCCCAAATGTCAAGGTCCGCACCCGTAACTGCCTTAAGGACAAAAGCTTAGCCGGTGAGTCTATATTTCGCGGAATGTCGCTCTCCGTTCGTTTCCTCGGCACTTCCGCATCACGGCCCACCGTTGAGCGGAACGTCACCTCGGTCTCACTGGTCCGTGAGGGAGAAACGCTGCTGTTCGACTGCGGCGAGGGAACGCAACGCCAGATGATGAGGTACGGCGTCAGCTTTTCCCTAATCGACGTTTTCTTTACGCATCTGCACGCAGATCACATTCTCGGGATCATCGGGCTTTGCCGCACACTCGCTCTTCAGGGCAGGACCGACCCGATGCGCCTGCACGGACCTCCGGGCAGCGAAAAGTTCTTGCGCAAGGCGATCTCGCTCGGCAGCGACAAGCAGCACTTCCCGATTGAGTTCATCGAGATGGAGCCTGGTTCTGCGCTCAAGCGCCAGGGCTACGAGCTGCGGGCATTCGGTGTCGATCACGCAGGCACAACCGCGATGGGGTATGCGCTCGTCGAAGAGACACGACTTGGCCGATTCAACCCGGATCTTGCGCGAGAACTTGGAATCCCTGAGGGCCCCATGTGGGGGCAAATTCACCGAGGCATTCCCGTCACTCTGGAAAACGGTGAGGTCATTCATCCGTCAGTTCTCGTGGGTCCGATCCGGCCCGGTCGTACAGTGGTTATCACTGGCGATTGCCGCCCTTCGGCTTCCACGATCGAGAATTCTGCCGGCGCAGACCTCCTCATCCACGAAGCAACCTTTGCGGAGGAAGAGTTTGAGCGCGCCAAAGAAACAGGGCATTCAACAGCTCGCGAGGCGGCAGAAGTTGCGCAGAAAGCTGGCGTTCGGCAGCTGGTACTGACGCACCTCTCGGCACGGTACTCCCGCGACAATACAGATCTCCTGAATGAGGCGCGGAACGTTTTCGCGAATACGGGGATAGCACGCGATGGCATGGAGATAGACGTCCCCTTCCAGTCCACCTCGGCGGTCGCCGAGTAACATTCGAGGAATCGATGCGCGCAATGACCCTGTCGCTTTTATTCGCCGCCAGTGCTTCCATTTCCGCCAACGCGCAGATTGCCGGCGCTGCGTCACTCCCACAGATTGAAACTGTTGGAACTGGTGAGCGCCGTGTGGCTCCCGACCGGGCGACTGTTCACTTGATCGTATCCACCAAGGCATCTGCAGCAGCGGACGCCGCAACGTCAAACGCGCGCGCAATTCAGGCGGTGCGCGATACGCTCAGGCGGCTCGGATTCGATTCGGCAGTAACTACAGCGAGCTACAACGTAGGTCCGGATTACGAATCGATTGTCAATCGTGATGATCCGAGGCCGCGCGGTTACGCCGCAAGGACGGTTGTACGCGTTCGCGTTGTGAAGCTGGATCAGGTTGGGCGGATCATCGACGCCGCCCTGGCCAAGGGTGCGACGGGCGTCGAAACCGTTCAGTTTGAGTCGTCGGTCGCGGATGATGCGCGGCGCACGGCTTTGGCAGAAGCTTCCATTGCGGCAAGGCGCGATGCCGAGGCGCTCGCTACGGCACTGGGCGGAAGCATCGGATCGCTCATTAGCGCGTCGACGGCTGGAAATAGCGACCCGCGCCGCATGAACGTAATGATGGAGGTTGCTGGCGGGCGCGCTGTCGGCGGTACGCAAATCCGGCCCGACGAGATCGTGATCGTTGCGGGGGTTGTCACTCGCTGGGAATTCATCGCGAGACCCGCCAGGTAGGTTGTAGGGATAAAAAAAAGCGGCGAAGATATCCTCGCCGCTTTTTTGTTTATCCAAGCCTAGTTGAAGCGAACCAGCTCTACCCGTGTGCTGTTCAGGTACGTGACATAGAGGTTTACGTAGTCGCCGGAACGCAGATTCTGAAATCGCGTAAGGTCTGTACGCGCCGGGTTGTACGGCATCGTCACTGTGATCGTTCCATTGTTAGACGAATTGATCGAGAACCATCCGTTGTTCACATCTACCTGGCGTACTGTGCCGGCCAGGGATTGGCTGTTTGCTGTTCCAGTCGAGCCATTTGTGTTTCCGGAAGCTGTAACATCTACTCTTGATACATAGTATCCGTTGTTGACAGTCTGGACTGTCGCCGTGACCTGATCTCCTGTTTCGAGATCCGTGATCGCGTAGTTGCGGTTCTGGTAGACAATCTGGGTTTGATTATCGTATGAGAGCGCAACGTTTTGCCCATTCGACTGGCGGACATTAACCACGTGATTCCGCGTGTCCACGCCTTGGACGGTTCCTGCTACCTGACCATTCTGCGCGCCGCCGCCGCCGCCGAGCACGCTGCCGAGGATTCCACCAAGACCACCGGTGTTGGCGCAAGCAGTCGCTGTGGCAATCGCCGCTACGGCAATCGCACTTCTTCCAAACCTTTGCAGTGAGATCATGTTTTCTCCTTTTATTCGAGTACACCAGAAGGGCAAGCATGGTGCCCGATTTAGGCGGCTCAGCTGTATGGGGTTGATCGGGCACAGATCGTGTTACGGAACGAGCGCATAACCCGAGTCCAACAGTTCATGAAAATACAATGCATACAATGAGACGCTTCGCACCGCTCGGCATGATTGCTGTCTTCGCCTGCACCCCCATGACTCCGGGGATTGCCGTACAGTCAATGGCGCAGCTGCCGCACGACGATCATTCCTACGCGCAGCTTGAAGAGGCGCGCGTTACGCATGTGTCTCTCGATCTCACGCCCAACTTTTCCGCTCAGCGGATCGCAGGCACGGCACGCCTGACCATCGAGCGGAGTCCAGGCGCGGACAGCCTCATTCTCGACGTTCGGGATCTTACAATAAAGAGTGTAACCGACTCTCGTGGGCAGGTTCTCGGATTCAGGATTGGCGCGGCGGATCCCATACTGGGCTCACCACTGGCGATCGCACTCGCTTCGACAGACAACACGATAGCCATTGACTACGAAACTTCACCGGCCGCGGCCGCGGTGCAGTGGCTGACCGCTGCGCAGACAGCGGGAAGAAAAATGCCATTCCTGTTTACACAGGGAGAATCAATTCTCACCCGCACATGGGTTCCAACGCAGGATACCCCCAGTCAGCGCCAGACCTATGACGCGACTATCCACGTTCCGGAAGGAATGCGCGCGGTGATGAGCGCAGAGCATGTTGCACCCGAGGGAGTGAAGGACTCGCATGGACTGTCGGTATACAGTTTCCGGATGGAGCACCCCATTCCGCCGTACCTGATCGCGCTTTCCATTGGTGATCTTGCCTTCCGTCCAATTGGGAGCCGGACGGGCGTGTATGCCGAGCCAACCGTCGTTGACAAAGCTGCTTCGGAGTTTGTTGAAGTCGACCAGATGATTGCCGCTGCCGAGAAGCTTTTCGGCCCCTATCGGTGGGGACGATATGACATCCTCGTACTTCCGCCTTCGTTTCCGTATGGTGGGATGGAGAACCCGACTCTCACGTTTGCAACGCCTACGGTTCTCGCGGGCGACCGATCGCTCGTGAGTCTTGTTGCTCACGAGCTTGCAC
>JACDDZ010000219.1 GCA_013816695.1 Gemmatimonadaceae bacterium | reverse complement strand
ACCGGCTCCCATTCGCGGATTGTAAAAATCCCCTACGACGAGGCCTACGACGAAGGGTTTGAGGATATGCCGCGCCGAGTTCCGGACATCTCCAAAATTCGCGCCCTTACAGGATACGATCCGAAGACCAGCATTGATGAGATTCTGGAGTCAGTGGTTCAGTCTTCGCTCGCCGACGCATCGTTCCCCACCGGTGTAGAGGCCGAAGCGCTGTCGGCGAGCTAAGCGTGCTCCAGTCTTCAGCGGGTCCATGATCTGTTACTAGTCGGATTTGGCCTTACACTCGGTGTCTGGCTGGCGTTGTCACTTTTCGTCGTGATAAACCGGCTGCTGTATGATCGCAGGCATCAGAGTCTGATGGAAATCTCCAGTGCGCTTAATCACACCTCGGGCCCGGGATCCGTGCTGGATCAATCGCCGAAGATTCGACGCATCATGTCACGAATGTCGCGAAGAACGGTGTACGGCATGATTTCCAGTACTGAGTTTCCGGCTGGCGTCGCCGAACTTTTTGCCGCTTACTCCCTCGACGCATGGGGAATACAACAGGTGATCCTCGATGCCTCGAAGCACGGCCGCTTCGGCAAGTGGCGTCGGATTGCAGCCCTGTTCGCACTTGGCCACATTCGCGCTGATCGCATTCATGAGCTTCTGAGCACTGCTATCTACGATTCCGACGTGGATGTCGCGTCTGCCGCCGCTTCCGTGCTGCAGGAATTGGGTGACTGGCGGTCCGCGGAAATTCTCGCATCGGCACTTGGAAATTCAACCCTTCCATCATCTAGAATCGCGACGAACCTGGATCAGTTTCCCATGCCAGTTCACGAACTGATCAGGCCGCTTCTGAAAAACGTGAAGCGGGAGACGCGGTTTTGGGCAGCCTCGCTGCTCGCCCGCTATGCTCAGATAGACGGCATTGCCTTCGAGGTTTCGGCCCTGATTGACGACGAACATGCACCGGTTCGAAAGGCAGTGGTCGACACACTTGCAGAAAGTTCTGAAGACATCGCTGTAACTGCAGCAAGAAGCAAACTGGATGACCCGATTAATTATGTAAGGTCAACGGCGGTTCGGAGTCTGGGTCGACATGGATTGCGTACGCCCGACGTAACATTTCGCAGCTCGATCGCTGGCTGGATCGCGCCCGCTCTGTCGGACGGTGACTGGATAGTGCGGCTCGCGGCAAAAGAATCGCTCGTGGAACTGGGAGCGGCAGCGTGGCGGGTAGTATCGGAACAGCTCGAATCGCCGGATGAATTTGCAAGAAACGGTGCCGCAGAAGTGCTTCAGAATCTTGGTGTGATCGATTGGACCATGGGCGTTCTCGGGAGCGGCGGCAACCTGAATCCAGAGCTGTTTGACGTGCTTGCGCGCTCGCTACGGGAAGGCGGACAGGAAATGGTTACCGCGGCAGTTGAGAGATCCGATTCGGAGCCCATGTCCGCGATCGACAATGTGCTCGCCCGCCTCAAGTTCGTGGGGGAGGCCGCAGGATGACCGGGTCACCTGCATTTCTGCGCTTTCTTGCAATCGTGGTGTTCATCACCGCCGTGTATTCCGGCATGCTCGCGCTTTACGTATTTGGAATGCTGGCAGTGGCGATTCGCGAAAGCCGATTCCGAAGGCGCCAGGACGACTTTCAGGATTATGAAACCGTGCTCGAGTCACGTTATACCATACCTGTCAGTATAATCTCCCCGGTTTACAATGAGGAGCTGATGGCAGTGCCGGCCACCAGATCACTTCTGTCACAATCATATCCGGAATTCGAAGTGATACTGGTCGACGACGGTTCAACGGATGGAACGTTGGAAACATTGAAGAATGCATTTGAGCTGGAGCCGCGAAAGGTCTTCTTTCAGGATATCGTAAAGGCCAACCCCGTGACCGCCGTGTATCACAGCCGAACGCATGCAAACCTGACGGTGATTGTGAAGGCGAACGGCGGCAAAGCCGATTCGCTGAATGCGGGCGTCAACTTCGCCAGATACCGGTACCTTTGCTGCGTGGACGGCGACACGATGTTCCAGCCGGATGCGATCCTCAAGGCAATGGCTATTGTGATGAAAGATCCGGCACGAATCGTCGGCGCTTCGAGTTTGTTCGGAATCAGCCTTGAGCCGGAAATGGCGCATGACACCTCGAATCTCGCCCCGACAACAAACGGACAACTACTCGCAGATTTTCAACATTTGGACATGATGCGCTCGTTCGTTGCTTATCGAGCCGCGTGGAGCCGGCTGGATTGCATGCTCTGCGTCGCCGGTGCCTTCGGAATCTGGAGGCGAGATGTGATTCTCGAGATGGGCGGGTTTTCACCCGCGTTCACATGCGAAGACATTGAGATGACCTTCCGGATACACGAGCGATTTCTCAGGGAGAAACGTCCATACCGAATCGTCTCTCTGCCGAGCCTAGTAGCACAGACCGAAGGCCCGAGCGGGATCCGTAGCCTGATAAGTCAGCGTGCGCGCTGGCAACGCGTGACACTGGAGACAATCTGGCATTACCGCAGGATGATCTTCCGGCCGAGCTACGGGTCCGTAGGCCTTGTCGGAGTTCCGTACTATGTACTGTTTGAGTGTTTTGCGCCCGTTTTTCACATCATCTCAATTGCAACGCTGATCGTTGCGGCCATCTTCGGAATCCTGGGTTGGCAACAATTTGCAGCGTTCTTCGGAATGATGGTGTTTGGAACTGCAATCCCGACTTCCATTGCAATTTTACTGCACGACTCTGCCTACCGTGACTACAGGATGCGTGACTTAATCCGAATGCTGTTGCTAGGGCCGATGGACTTGATTGCTTACAGGCCGATCTTGTTGTACGCGGGCGTTCGCGGCAGCCTGGAATTCTTGAGGAAGGAGAAGGGGTGGAACAAGTTCGAACGAAACACTCGCGCTCCTGTTCGCGCGGCCGCATGAGAGGATGCATGCATTCCCTCCCGGTGGTGTTGCTCGCCTTCGTTGGCTCACTTGCATCCGCCCAGGCATCGCCGGCCGGTGACTGGTCAAATCTTGCTCGCTATCGCGCAGCAAACGATACGTTTACCCCTCCGGCACGCGCGGAAACGCGGGTAGTGTACATAGGTGACTCGATCACGGAACTGTGGGCGCAGTATTTTTCATTGCTTTTCCCTGGTAAGCCATACATCAACCGTGGAATCAGCGGACAAACCACGCCGCAGATTCTCCTTCGCTTTAGACAGGACGTTGTCGCCCTTAAGCCGAAAGTTGTCGTGATTCTGGCCGGTACAAACGACATTGCTGGCAACACTGGACCGTCGACACTGGAGATGATCCAGAACAACATCGCCTCCATGACTGAAATCTCCCAGGCCAACGGGATCCAGGTCGTACTCGCCTCCGTCCTTCCAGCCTACGAGTTTGCCTGGAAGCGAGACGTAGAGCCGGCGCCGAAAATAGTCGCACTCAATTCATGGATCCGTCGTTACGCTATGAGGTCCGGAGCCGTCTATTTGGATTACCACTCGGCAATGGTTGATGCGCGGGGCGGGTTGCGGACCGACTATACCAGTGACGGAGTCCATCCCAATTTGGTGGGGTACAAACTTATGGCGCCGCTAGCAGAAAAGGCGATAGTACGGGCGCTTTTAAGAGCCTCGAAACGACGCTAGGTCCCGTGGCTAATGCGATGAATGTCAAGACTTTATCTCAAGATAAAAAGCGTTAAACTTGTGTTCAATGCCCGGTACTCCC
>JACDDZ010000218.1 GCA_013816695.1 Gemmatimonadaceae bacterium | reverse complement strand
CAAGGCCGCGCGCTCGGCGCGCGCCGTAAAGGAGCGGAGATCGACCTCGGCGTGCGCACGCGCATTGCCGCCGGCAACCGGCACCATGCGGTCGGTGTGAAGCTCGTCCCCGATCCGGCGCCAGCCCGCATCAGAGACGGGACTCGATAGTCCGGTCTCTGCAAGCGCCACACTGTATGGGGCGTCGCCGTTGCCGAATGTTTCGAGCCCGAGGAGTGCCGAATAAGGACCAGAGGCAATCAGCCTTGACCGCGGCGAAACTACTACGGTAGTCACGCCGAAAGCCGACGGGACGCCGAGAACAAGTTGCATTCCAGTTCCGCCCGGTGCGCGCTGGACCGCAGATCCCTCGGCAAGCGAGTGCGCAATCAGCTGCCTGAGCGCGATAGAGTCAGGGCGAAGCGGCGCAATCTGCAGCGACGCGATCATGCTTCCATCAACTCCCCAGGTAGTGATTTCAGCCGGGAGTTGGGCGGCCGCGAGATCAGACACTGCGTATCGACGCAGCAGGCCGGACCGTGTCCCGAGATCAATTCCATCCGCCAGTTCCTCACCGAACCGCGCCAGGAGAGCCGCCGAATATTCATCACCCGAGGCCAGGCTTGCGAGATCGGTTTCGGCAAGGCGAAGACGCGCTTCCAGAGTGGTTGTCCAGACCAGCCATGTAGCGAAGCCGGTCGCGATTACACCTGCCGCGAGTGCAAGACGGAAGAGACTCGGCCACTGCAAACTGTTTCGAATCAGCCAACCGGCCGTGAGCAGTCCGGTGAAGGCAATGAGGAATAGTGGCAGCTCCCATACGATCCAGAGGAGCGGCGTTGTGCCCGTGGGCGGCTGTCCTATACCGCGCGCCAGTACTGCCGCAGCGATGAGGCCCGCTGCAGCCAGGGGAAGAGAAAGCCAGACGTAGTGCGCTGCCAGTGTCCTGCGACTTGCCCGAATGACCGCGTAAGCTGTCAACAACAAGATGGCGCAGATGAAAAGCGTCGTGCCTGCATTGGATGAGAATGGTCCTGCGGCCCGCGAGTAGAAAATCGCCGGGTCGAACATGGAGGCCACATTTGAAAGCGAGTTCCAGGGAATCAGGCCGACCGCGGTTGCCGACACGGCAATTGCAAAAAGTCTCTCGGCGAGATGACGACGATCCCGGAATGCAGTGAGGAGAAGGCCGAAGAGAATGACAGATAAGAGGATGACGCCTTGCGTGCGCGCGTGTGTCTCGTGACTGAGCTGGATTGCGGGAAGCGGAAGTGGAAGTGCAGCAGCACGTAGTAGCGGGATGCCGTTGAGGGCCAGCACGTCGCCCCCTGCCGAATCCCCGGGTGCGGAATACGTGAATGCCGCAACCTCGAAGCGTGCACGAAGCGGCTCGTCAAGCGCGGTGGCAATCCGGTCGGCTGGTGCAATTGCGTGAATAAGTGACGAGGCTACGGCAGTCCGCGACCCTCGTCTGAGAGTGTAATTGAGCGTCAGGAAGAATTCGTCGCGGATCACGCTCAATCCATCCGGCAGCGAGTCCGGGCCTACATAGAGGTGGCCGGTCCACGCCACCGGCTGCCCGGATTGATAGAGGACGACTCCCCTATCCCCTGGTGAAACCACGATTCGCTCGAGTTCGGTGAAAGCACGCGAACCACCGGCAATTTCGATGGCGCTTTTCGCTGAGCGCTCCAGATTCCCGGACGTGAGCGTCAGCTCCTCACGAAGCGCAGAAATTGCAGCCAACTCTCTTCGCGCCTCCGTCGTGTCACGATCGATCACGATTCCGGGCGTGCGTATCCAGCCAGCTACCCCCAGTGCTGAAATCGCGAGCACTAACAGGATTGCGCGGCGGCGGGACCTTCGGCTTCTTACGCCACTACTATTTACAAACGCGTTAATGACATCTCCCGTAAATCAGAACAGTTCAGCTCTCGAAGGAGTGCCTTCGAATTCTCCGGTCGCCAAATCGCCATCGGAGCTCTCGCTGCCAATGTCAGGACCGCGGAGGCTGAAGGAGCTCATACCGGCACAGGTCGCTGCCATAATAGCCACCGACGCGCGCCTGATTGTTCCTGTAGGTACCTGCGAGCAGCATGGCCCCCACCTTCCCTTGGGATGCGACACGATCATTGTCGAACACCTCGCTGACGATCTTTCCGCGGAGTACGGAGTGTTGCGGGCTCCAACCGTGGAATATGGCGTCAACGTGACCACTGAGAGAGACTTTCTTGGCAACGGAAGCCTCCGGCGAAAGACCCTCCACTCGATGCTGAACGACCTTCTGTCCACTTGGGAAGCGAGCGGAATTCGCGAATTCATACTCCTGACGGCACATGGACACGACCCTCACCAGGAAGCGCTTGCTACTGTAATAACGGCCGGTGCCAGAGTGAGGGTAGTCGATATTTTCGGGCTGAATCTCTCTGACCTGCTCGAAGGCCAGCGTGAAGCAATGCATGGGGACGAGGTGGATACGTCGATAATGCTGCACCTCTGCCCGAATCTCGTCCACCAGCAGCTTGCGAGAGACTATATGATGTCGCGCGAACATCTCAGGCGGTATCGCAGGGGTTCGCTCAAGATCCCCAATGCAAGCAATGGATCGATCGGAATGCCGTCACTGGCTTCGGCAGAAAAAGGCAAGCTGCTTTATGAGCGAATACGGTCCAAAATCAGCGACCGCATCTTTCTCGCCCCGCAGATAATCGACTAAACACTGCCCTTTTTCGCTGCGCGCCCTTTTTTCATTGCTATTCCCGCTAAAAACGGCAGTGTTTGAAACCATCGGAAGGGCTCTTCCGTAGGTCAGATCAACTCCACAACCAAGCTCCTAAAATGCGATTCCTGCTTTGCTTTCTTGCAGTGGCCGCGCCGGTGTTTAGTGCCCAGGCACAAACGGTCGGCCGGGATACTGTTCTCCGCTCAAGTACGCTCTCTCTCGAAGAAGCGATTTCCGTAGCCAGACGCAACAACTACCTGTATCTCGAGGCGCTGTCGAACCGCCAGCGCGCGGACGCAAGTGTTCGTTCCGCGTTCGGGGCGCTATTGCCGCGGGCCGACGCCTCATTGACAGCACTTCGTCAGCAAGGCGGCCGCCAGATTTTCAATGGCGGATCATTCGGCGCGACGTCGGACGTGAATCAGTCACAGTACAGCATCGGCATTGGATATCGCATCAACAGTGCGACGCTCCTTGCTCCCAAGGTTCAACGCGCAAATCGCGAGGCGGTCGAAGCGGACATTACTGCGTCGGGAGAAAACCTGCGGACCACAGTCGTGCAGCAGTACCTGACGGTCCTGCAGGCGCAGGCGACGGCCGAGCTGCAGGACACTCTCGTGAGTGCCGCCCGTTCGCAGGTAGTGCTTGCACAGGCGCGGGCTCTTGTTGGCTCCGGAACCGCGCTCGATATAAGCCGGGCGGAAGTAGTGCTCGGTCAGGCTCAGGTTCAGCAGCTGCAGGCGCGCAACTCGATTGAAATCGAAAAGCTGAAGCTCTTTCAACAGATGGGGATCCCGAAGACCGGCGACGTTACGCTCACGACCCCATTCGCAATCAAGCCCGTCAATCTCTCGCTGAACGAACTGTTATCCACAGCGCACAGGGAGAACCCGGTGGTCCTGGCGCTCCGCTCCCGTGAGCGAGTTGCCAACCTGAACGTGAGGCGCGAGAAGGGCGAGTACACTCCGACGCTAAGTCTGAACACAGGCTTGTCCGGATACACATACGCTTACACCAACTC
>JACDDZ010000217.1 GCA_013816695.1 Gemmatimonadaceae bacterium | reverse complement strand
GGAATCCGCCAGCCCCAGCGCGCGAACTCTGCTTCTCCAACCAGGTAGCGGACAGTCAGGATTACCAGCAGCGACAGGAAGAGACCAAGGGTTGCCGTTGTCTGGATGAAGCTCGTATAGAACCCACGTTTCGCGTCAGGGGCGTGTTCCGCTACATAAACAGCAGCGCCGCCATATTCCCCGCCTAGCGCGAGCCCCTGGAGCAGCCTGAGAATTACCAGAATAATTGGTGCAGCTATTCCTATGGTTGCGTAGCCAGGAAGAAAGCCGATTGCAGCCGTCGACCCACCCATGATGAGCAGTGTCACGAGAAAGGCGAATTTGCGTCCGACAATGTCACCGATGCGGCCGAAGACGAGTGCCCCAAAAGGACGGACAGCAAACCCGACTGCAAAGGTTGCCAGCGTTTTCAGAAAACTGATTGTGGGGTTTCCCGCCGGATAAAACTCTGACGCAATGATCGCGGCCAGACTTCCGAAAATGTAGAAGTCATACCATTCGATCATCGTGCCGGCAGATGACGCGGCGATGACTTTCCAGATGCCCTTCTCGTCCGGTTGATTCCCAGCCGTCATGTGTGCCTCGTTAAGGGATCTTAGTAAACTTCACCTTGAAGTCACCGTCAAACCGGAAAACGTCGCCGCGGAGGACATTACCCTCTTCGAGCTGCCCGGTGAATTTCCCGATGCCGAGAATTTCGATCGACACGCCTACAACTGTGTTGCGACCCGAAAGCTCGTTGGACGCGGGACATGTGGTGCCGAGCGGGCAGGACAAATTGCCACCCTTAAGCAGGCTGTTCCATGCGCCGGTGACGTCCCCATCCGACGTCTGGGTCATGTCCAGTTTCAAATCACGGAAATACGAGACCGAATCGGACGATTGCCACTTTCCTGATACGGACTTGGAGGACGGAGAGTTGAGATCCGGTCCGCACGCGGCAACGGACACAATCGCTGTGAAAAACAGGGCTAAACGCATTGCTGGAAGATGTGCGATGGCCTCGTGCCTGCGAAAGGGCGCACACGTAGTAAATTTGTACTCAATGACGCGCTCTTTTTCCCTGATTGCTGCAATCATCATACTGCTCCCGCTTGGCTGCTCCAAGGACCCCAACGCGCCGGATGCAACAACGTCGCTAAGCGGTCACTGGGTTTCAGCCGACACGGTTGAGGTTTTTACGGGCTTCGATCTCCAAATGGCTCAGAGTGACAACGGGCTTATCAGCGGAAACTGGACGGGCAAGACGCGAATCATCAGCGGAAAATGCGACGCAACCTACGGCTGCGCTCCCGGAAACACTTTGAGTGGTTCCAATCTGAGTCTAAAGGTCGCCATGGAGATTCTCGGTGCGGGAACCTATTCGGCACAGCTCGTCACCAAAGACCGGCTCGACGGCCGGATAGTACGTTTCGGAAAGAGCTATCGACTGAGGCTCCATAGGAACTGAGCTATATCCATCCTCGCCGACGATATTCCGAAGTTCCGATGGACTCGTAGAGCCAAAGCTGGAAAGCACGAAGCCTGTCGGGCCCGCGCATCATCGTATTCACGGCAACATCTCGTGAGAGCGCCGGAACACATACCACCACGAACCCCTGCTTTTCAAACGTGGCGCAGGCACGCCGCGAATGGAATGGCGACGTGACCACCGCGACTTTTTGCCAACCGCGTTTCCTCGCAACTGCAAGAGTAAGCAGCGCTTCATCGTGGGTGTCTTCGGGATAGCCAGTAAGAATCACATCGGTCAGGCCGGTGCCCAGGCGAAGCAACCGCTGCTGATCCGGCCGGGAGTCAACCGACCCTTTGCTTCCCTTAACACGTGTGCGCGTCAGTATGAGTGGCAGGTTTCCTTGCGATTGCGCGAACTGAATGCCTGTGAGCAGTCGGTCCATCCCCTGTTGGTCGAGCAGTTCATCGTCAGAAACTCGCGATGAAAGTACCACCACGGCATCAACGTCTGACACAACATCCTGCCGAATCAGCGACCGCGCGGAATCGCGCATGATTGGCGTGTATGAAATAACTGCGATCATGAATGCGAAAGCCGCGGGTATCGCCCACATAATCGCCCGGAGCCGCCCATGATAGACAATTGCCCCCAACAGTGCGGCGGGAAGCAAACCGCTCACGCCGAAACGCTCGAATGGATCGAGAGTACTGAGTCGCAGATACTCCAGCCACGAAACAAACCCCAACAGTGCACCGGGCGCGCTGGCGATAACAAGCTCACGCGCAGGCCCGAGACGCGAGATCGTCATGCCGACAAACGTGTCAGAGTACTTTGCAAATAAGTCCGTTGTGCGCCTTGATCACGCCGGCGCGCAGAATGTCGAAGCCATTCTCCCATGCATACAGCCCGAGCTGGTGAACGTTCATCAGCTCCCGGTAGCCGTAGTTCATGTAGTCGGAGAGTATCGTATAGAATGCGCGGCCCTTGAGCTGATCACGTGGGGTTGTGATGATTGCGTAGCCGCCGGGCTTGAGAAAGCGGCGGTGAAATTCGAACGCAGTCGGTTTGTGCTCGTCGGGAAAATGCTCGACAAGACCAATGCTCACTACAATGTCGAATTCCTTTCCGTACTTGAGATCGCGAATGTCCGCGACCTCATAGTGTATCGGCATCTCCTCGCGGTACCAGACTCGCTTGTGCCCAGTTGCGTTGTCTACGCCGAGGAATGGATATGCTTCAGGAAACTGACCATGCCTGTCGGTTTTGCAGAATTCGTCGTAGTCCACGAGCACGGCCTCGCCGCCCGGATACATGGCCATCAACTGCATCGCCTCATACCCTTCGGCAGCGCCGAGGAAGAGTATGCGCGGCTTCTTGACGTCGAGTCCGCCAAACATGGCGCGCTTTCCGCGAGGATCCCAGACTGCGTCCTCTACACGATGCACACGATTCCAGACGGCGACGTGAATCAGCTCTTCCAGTGCTTCCTGTGCACCGGCAATGTCCATCTTGCCGATGGCGCGCACCAGATCGTCGCGCGCTGCACGCTGTTCCTTCGGAAGATCCTTTGCGAAGAAGCCGTGAAAGTTCCGGTTGAAGAACTTCCAGCCCTCCTGCACGGGCATGGAGCTTCCTGATTCGTTCTCCCACTGCTTCTTTCCTGCAGCCCACTTTTCGACTTTGTAGGGGCGTTTGACGCTCTTCCAATCAAGTTTGGACCAGTCAGTCGCGCTCACGTCACGGAACATGTCTGGCGGAGTGTCGCGTACATCAACGACATAGCTGTTCGTAACTTCATAGTCGCCGATTTTATGGCGTTCTGTCGTCGCGGGTGCGCTCACCTTTTGTCTCTCCCAAGGAGGGCAGCTGCAACAGTGGACGTGCTCCAGCCGAGCGCAAAGGGCAGCAGCATGGCAATGCAGATGAGTGCGAAGCCCGGGACCTGGAACACCCGCGCAAGAGAGCCAAGCAGCTCCGAAAAGGCCGGCGTGCGCGCAGATACACCGAGCATCACAGCCCACGCGAGCGCAGCACCGGCCCCAACCTGCCAGGCACGCAGTTGAAGCTCGCGACTTCCAATGCTCACAATCAGCGCGACGAGCGGGACCGCCAGCCATCCCAGGTACTGCCCCGCGATCGCAGTGAGAATGGCGACAAGTAGAACGTTTACAAGGTTGCGCATGGTTAGTGGGAAGTTGCGGAAAACTTCAGGCTGATCCGGCCCACCGGAATATCGGAAGCGGAGCGCGGGAAAAGAATTGCATCGTGCTCCCCTGCTGCCCATTTCGCAATGTGGTT
>JACDDZ010000216.1 GCA_013816695.1 Gemmatimonadaceae bacterium | reverse complement strand
ATCATCGACCGGATGCGCTCGATCTCTCGCGGAAAAATTCCCGACAACCAGGTCGTACGGACAATGCGGAAGATCGCCCGGGCGAGCTACGACAAAGGGTCGGGTGTCATTGTTGTAGCGGCGGAGTCGAGGGATACGGCGCTCGCGCGCGCAATTTCATTGCGTCTTGTTGAGGAAACCGGAACGCGGTTCGTCGAAGTGTCGCGAGCTCAGGGCACCGAAATGCGGAAAGCCATGGACATGCGCGTCGACAGCGCGCGAAGGCAGTTGTTTTCTGCGCAGGAAGCACAGAGGCAGTTCATTGAAGGCAACCGCGGCACCATTTCCAGCTTTTCCATGGCGAACCTCGAGAGAACCCGGCGCTCCCAGGCGGTCGAGCTCGCAGAAGATGTATACAAACAGGCGGTCGGTGACCGCGAAGGCGCTGTTGCGAAGGAGCTGGAAGCAACGCCGGCCGTCGTCGTCGTTGACCCGATCCCCGCCGTGATTCCGCCTGAGATGCGATATGTTGCCGGAAAGAGCCTGGGTGCGGCTATAATGGGAATGGTTCTGTTCGGGCTTCTCCTGCTGGTTCGCGAAACCTCGATCCGGGCGGTCGAGCGCGGAGACAAGGACGCCATCGACCTTGCGCAGAGTGCGCGAAGGACGCCTGTGATCGGACGGTTGCTTGGGTGGCTCATCCCCGTCCCGAAGGACGGCTTCGATCTGACGGTGTCGCGCGTTGAGACGTCGCACACGCCCGGAAGTAAGCGCCTTACTTCCTAGCTCTCGCGCGTTCTAACCAGACACCTGTCCCAGGCGTCGCACCTGTCGCGCAAGACCACGCCTTCGCGTTGCGCGAAACCCGAGCGTGGAAACAAGGTCAAGTGATGTTGCGAGAAATGTCGAACCATGCACGCTGAGCAGCGCCGTGCACCGGTCTGCCTCGTCGTCATCGGTCGCAGAAATCCAGCCCCAGATGAGGCTTCTCTTAAGGGCGTGCCGCGCCGAGGACCGAAGGGCGCGCGCAAAATCCGTCATTAGGGGCCAGCGGGATTCAAACTCATTCACATACGAATCCAGCGCGCGGAACAGCATCGGACTCGCAGTGCTCATTGGAACGTTGGACGCATTCTGGCCGTGCAGACGGAGCTTCAGCAGCGGCTCCGCGATTAACAGCGCATCATGCTTTTCGGACAGTCGCATGAGTACAACGAAATCCCCGAAGTGCATCGACAGCCGTTCGTCCCAACCAGCTGAGTCGAAGGCAGATTTCCGGAAAACGATGCCCGGCGTGGGAATGACTCCGCGTCCACGGTGCACGAGGTCCCTTATGAATTCGTGGCCTGTCCGGATTCCGGTGTTCTTGATAAGCCGGCGATGTCCCTGATATGAATTGTCCGAGCCGATGATGTGATAATTGCTTCCAGCAAACGCAGCGCTCGGATGAATGTCCATCAAGGCGATGATGCGTGAAAGGAAGTCGGGCTCGTAGATATCGTCGTCATGAAAAAATGCTACGTACTCACCGCGAGCCTTCCGCAAACCGCGATTGAAATTCGCAAACATGGTGAGCGGTGCACTCTCAGGCATCACCAGCGCGTTATCGTGCTCCGCCGCAAATTCTTCGAGCTGGGTCAGCACTGCTGCGTCGGTCCCGTTGTACAGAATCAGCAGCTCGTAGTCCGACAATCTCTGATTCTTCAGGGAGTCCAGGGTCTGGCGCATGTATGTCAGCCGACCTATTGTCGGCAGGCATATCGTGACCTTGGGTGAGGAAGCTGATGACATCCTGCAAACTTAATTGGTAAACGCTTCGCCACGCTAACGATTCATTCCGCTAAGTTTGGGGATGTACCTCGCCCGGCGTCACGAACCAGCCTTGTTTCGCACCCCCCCCGGGGCGTTCTAGGATGTGCGGCATCGCCGGGCTCGTCGGGTTTCCCACTGAATACGCACTGCCCCGCGTCCGCGAGGCGCTTCGCCGCCTCGAACACCGCGGTCCCGATGGTGAGGGAATCCACCAGTCGGCCGATGCAGTCATCGGGATGCGCCGCCTTTCTATCATCGACTTGCAGTGCGGCGATCAGCCGATCTACAACGAGGATCGGTCCATCGCGTGTGTCTGCAATGGTGAGCTCTATAACTATGTGGAGGAGTTTAAGGTATTGCGGTCCCGCGGTCACAATCTGCAGTCAGGATCCGACATTAATCTGTTGCCGCATCTGTACGAAGAGCGGGGCGCTGAAGCGTTCCACGATTGTCGTGGAATGTTCGCCGCAGCCGTTTGGGACGAGCCACGCCGCCGTTTGATCCTCGCGCGAGACAGGGCAGGAAAGAAACCGCTCTTCTACGCGCAATCCGGCGCCGGCATCGCATTCGCGTCAGAGCTTCCCGCGCTGCTCGCAATGCTCGACCGCGCTCCCGCGATCTCGACAAGCTCGCTCACCACGTACCTGTCCCTGGGGTTTGTCCCGCACCCGGTTACGATTTACGATGACGTGTTCGCGCTTCCCCCTGCTTCAACGCTGACCTTCAGCGCGGGATCGGCGCCCACCGTTCGGAAGTACTGGGACATCCCGGACACCATCACCTTCCGTGGAAGCAGGGAAGCCGCGCTCGAGATACTCGACGCAAAGCTCGCGGAAGCAGTCTCACTCAGGCTTCGCAGCGACGTTCCGGTAGGACTTTTCCTGTCGGGCGGCATCGACAGCGGACTCGTCGCTTCATACGCGGCCCAGGCAGGAGCTCGCGATCTTCTTTGTTTCGTCGTTGAAGTGGATGACCCCCAGTTGAACGAAGCGCCGGCGGCGCACGAAGTAGCGTCACAGCTTGGCTTGCCCATCGAGACGATTTCGCTCAACGTCTCGCCCTTCGAGGCAATGGACAAGGTCTCACTCCTGTACGGCCAGCCGTTCGCCGATTCCAGCGCCATTCCGTCGTATTTCGTCGCAAAGGCGGCGGCGGCGCACAGAAAGGTTGTGCTCACCGGTGACGGCGGGGACGAAATATTTGCGGGATATCGCCGGTACTGGATGGGCAAAATCGCACCCGCGGTCTCCGCAGTGCCGTGGCCGCTGTCCGCCCTCGCTCATTCGGCCGGAGAGCTCATTGCCAGACGCACCGGTCGACGCAGCTCGAGCGGTTTTGCGGCGCGCGCCCTTCGCGGGTCCGGAGCGTCTCAATGGGACCGCTATCTAAGCTGGACTTCCGACCTTCTTCATCCGGCCGACGTGAACAAAATCTTTCCGGGGCTGACGACCGCAAGATTCACCGAATCCCCAATCGAAATACTCCGAGGGTACGATGTTTCAACGAGTACAGTTGACGCATTCCAGAAGTCCGATTTCGGCCTGATTCTAGCCGACGATCTTTTGTCCAAGATGGACATCGCAACAATGGCAAACTCGCTCGAGGCGCGTTCTCCCTTTCTCGACATTCCGCTCGCTGAATTTGCCTGGAGCATCCCGGAAAAGTGGCGGAACAGCTTTGGAGAAACGAAGTCGATGCTTCGCGCACTTGCGCGCACGCGGCTTCCTGCACGAGTCAGCTCGGCCCCTAAGCGCGGGTTTGAAGTTCCAGTGAAGCGGTGGATGGACTTTGACCTCAAGCCGGCACTTAATGACCTGTTGCTCGCGGCTGACTCGCGGGTGGCTCAGTATGCCGACAGGCGCCAGCTAGAGGACTTTGTGCAGGGCACCAGCGCCTTCGCCGGAAACCTTGCGCAAAGCCAGTGGACACTTCTAATGCTTGAAATATTTCTGCGAGCGCCGCAGCCTGGGCGGGT
>JACDDZ010000215.1 GCA_013816695.1 Gemmatimonadaceae bacterium | reverse complement strand
CCAAACAGCTTGAGGCGTTCCAGTGGCGGCATGTCCCCGATCACGACGGTGTCGAGGGTGCCGTCTGTTACTGTAGCGGTCGGAGCAATATGAAAGGCTCCACCAAGAAATCCCCCATTCGCAACGATGATCATCATCGGACGGGCCGGGATTGCAGCATCGGCTGTCGTGACGGCCATTCCGGAATATGTGAAAAGCTGGCGGAGGGCCGCGACTGTGTAGACGGCACTTCCCCGGAGCCAATTCATTTTCTCGATGGTCGCCAGCACGGCAGCATCAAATCCGAAGCCCACCGAGTTGAGGAAAAAATCTCCCCCGATTTTTCCCGCATCGATCCGGCTGACGCTGCCCTCTGCGACGAGGCGCGCTGTCGCGCCATAGTCAGCGGCGGGAGCACCGATGCTCTTTGCGAGGTCATTGCCCGTTCCGGCCGCGATCAGGGCAAGCGCCACGTGATTGCCGGCACCTTCTCGCAGAATGGCCCGTCCCACATTACTCCAGGTGCCATCGCCTCCGGCAGCTACGATTGTCGAAAAACCTTCCGAAAGGGCCCGATTTACCAGCACGGCTTCATCGCCACGCTTCGCTGTTTCGCGAAACGCGGTGACGCCTATCGCACTGAAGGCAGCCCGGATGTTTGGCTCAGCCTTTCTTCCCTTGCCTCTTCCGGAGGCCGGATTGACTATCACGCAAACGCGGTCTTTCACAGCCGCAAAGATTGGCTTGATTTCCGGTCGCGCAACCTCATATCCGTGATTCGGTTGCAAACGGCTCCCGCGCGCCTAGTTTAAGATCGTCAGGGTCTGAACAGGGTGGCGGCATGGCAGCAGATGAATTGACGGGAGAATCAAACGATTCCGCAGATGAACTGCCGGGCCACATTGCGGCTGCGCTGCTCCGCGTTCAGCGTGAAATTGCTACGGCGGGGAGCAACACGCTCGCTCTCACACAGAAAATCGCGGACAGGGCCGTCGAGATTACAAGTGCCGACCGCTCGCTCGTGGGATTCATTGACAGCGACGACCTCGTTATAACAGCTGCTGGAGGAGCAGCCGGCCTCAAGGTAGGTCTTCGAATCCCGGCCGCCACCGGCTTCCTCGCTGATTGCGTTCGCAAGCGCGTTCCGGTCCCCTGCGAGCTGGACAACAGCCAGTTTACGACGGCCGAAGGCTACTCGGACATTTTTCTTGACGCCTATGCAGTTCCGCTTATCTCTGCCAGTGAGGTGCTCGGAATTCTTATCGCCCGTCCGAAGACTGGTTCAACATTCGGGCATTCAGGGTTGTATGCGCTGCAAATGCTCGCTGGAATGCTGACAAGCGCGATGATTGGCGCACGCATGGTGCAGGAGAATGAGTCGCTGGTGCTTGCGAGAACACGGGCCCTCGAGCAAGTCCAGCTCAGGGAGCTGCGCCACCGGGCACTGATCGAAAATGTTGCGGACCCAATCGTAATAGTCGATCAGGCGATGAAGGCTATCTATTCCAGTCCAGCGACCGCACGGGTTACGGGGTACTCACCCGGCGAGATGAAGGGCCGCGAGCTGAGCGCCGTACACCCGGACGACATTCCCGGGGCTCAGGAAACCATGCGATCGGTGCTCGCGTCGCCGGGTATCCCGATCCGCAGCCAGCTCCGCATCCGCCATCGCGACGGACGCTGGCTGGATATCGAAACGGTTACCACCAATCTCCTGGACCACCAGGCCGTACACGGAATCGTCGTAAATCTTCGCGACGTTTCAGAACAAAAGCGAACCCACGAGGCCGTGGCCCGGCTCGCGGCGATAGTCGAGTCTTCACACGATGCGGTTATTGCCACGGACCTGAGTGGAAAAATCGTAAGCTGGAATCCCGGTGCAGAACGCATTTACGGCCACAGCGAAAGCGAAGTTCTGGGAATGAGGCCCGGCTTCCTTACGGCACCCGGCGATTCAATCGACATGGATGCAATTGTACGAGAGACAACTACTGCGGGGATCACAGCCAGTTTCGAGTCCATGCGCGTCCATAAGGATGGCCACCGCGTACTGGTCTCCGTTGGCGTTTCTCCCATAAAGGACAAGAGCGGCAGGCTCATCGGGGCAGCGGGAATTTCCAGGGACGTCACCGAACACCGTCGGCTCGAGGACGAATTTCGCCAGGCCCAGAAAATGGAAGCAATTGGCCGGCTCGCGGGCGGGATCGCACACGACTTCAACAATATTCTCACCGCGATTTCAGCCAATGCGGAACTCGCAATGGAAGACCTTGCAACCGATCATCCGGTGCGTGAGGATCTCGCGGAGATCAGGCGAGCCGGAGCACGGGCGGCCGCCCTCACGAGGCAGTTGCTCGCATTCAGCCGAAAACAGGTCCTCAAGCCCCAGACAATCAATCTCAACACAATAGTTCACTCCGTCGAAGAAATGCTCCGGCGCGTAATCGGGGAGGATGTGGAACTTCGCCCGGTGCTTCTGCCTACCCTTTCCCTTGTGCGCGCAGATCCAACCCAGCTCGAGCAGGTACTGATGAATCTCGCGGTGAACGCGCGCGATGCGATGCCACGCGGCGGCCGCCTGACGATCGCAACGAGCGATACAGAGTTCGCCAACGACAGCATGCGTCCCGACGACATGAATGCCGGTCACTATGTGGTTCTCGAGGTGACCGATACGGGAATCGGAATGGATGCGAAAACGAGAGCCCGGATCTTCGAGCCGTTCTTTACGACAAAGGAGCCAGGCAAGGGAACGGGGCTCGGACTGTCTACAGTTTACGGAATCGTTCGACAGTCTGGTGGATTTATTACGCTCGACTCCGAGCCGGACGAGGGAACGTCCTTCAAACTGTTCTTCCCCCGCGTCGAGGAGATCGACCGCCCGCAGGGAATGGTTTCCGGAGAGCATCCACGGATTGAAGGTGGCTCGGAAACTCTCCTTCTGGTGGAGGACGAAGCAATCGTGCGTACACCGCTCAAGCGGGCACTCGAACGCCTGGGTTACACGGTACTTGCTGCGTCCAATGGTGTCGAAGCCCTGGCCATTGCCCGCACGACGGAACAGAAAATCGACATGCTCGTCAGCGACGTGGTCATGCCGGGTATGGGAGGGCGCGAGCTCGCAGACAACATGCGGGCAATGAACCCGTCGCTTCCGGTTCTGTTCATGTCAGGTCACAGCGATGAAGCAGTCGCGAGCCACGGCGCACTTGCAACCGGCGCGGGATTCATGGCAAAGCCGTTCGCCATTCAAACCATGGTACGGCGGATACGTGAAGTGCTTGACGCCGTGGAGTCCGAAGCGGTCTAGTCTTCCAGCGCGGGTTCATACGGGTGGTCAGACCCGGGAGCGAGATCCGTGCGCCGCTCGAGAATTCGTACGCAGGTATTCCAGCGGAGGATCGAGTCGTCATTCCCGGCCGGGCGGATGGCTTCAGCTTTCGCGTACCAGTCCATGGCTTCCTTGAACGCTTCATAGGCGATTGCACCCGCGCCCATTCCACCCCGGGTCATCAGCCCCTGGCCGCGACGCTCCGCGATGATTCCCGAGTGGTAGGCCCGCTGATAATCGTCCCTGATCTTTGCAGCATGTTCGCGGGCCTTTGCAACTGCCTGTACCTGACCTTCCTCCAGACGGTCGCTGAGGGAAAGAACAAGCATCAACAAGGCATCCTGGTTTTCGGGATCGATAGCAAGCACGTCGAGGCAGATGCTTTCTGCCGCCCATGAATGATTCAGAAGCCGGTAGCGTTCGGCTTTTTCAAGCGCCGATGGAATCGCCTCTTTTGAAATTGGCT
>JACDDZ010000214.1 GCA_013816695.1 Gemmatimonadaceae bacterium | reverse complement strand
TGAAAGATGACTTCTGCGAACTGAGTCGAGGGAATCACGACACAGTCTGTTCCATCGTTGGCAATTTCGTCGAGGGATTTCACTGGGAGTCCTGCGTGTACAGAGGGCCTCCAGGCTGGGTCGGCACTCACAACAACGCGTAATCGGTCCCCGAGTGCGTTCTTAAGTTCTATAATGCGTGAGGTGGCATCCGCATCACTGACATACTCAGTTTCGGGGTACACCAGGGCAGCAATACTGCGGTAACCCGCGACCTCAGATGCTAAATGCTGGACGAGCCGCCCTTCAGCGGCCGTTCGTAGCCTTGATCGATAGTAGTTGATTAGTCGCCCGAGCATTGGCCAAACCTAGACATGCAGGTAATGGCGGGCAACATTTGGCACTACATTCATTCTGAATCTCATGGCAATCCTTCCCCTCAGAAAACTTCCAGAACCCGCGAACTCGAGCGCTGCCCGCGAGTGGGTGGAGTCGATTCACGCTGACATTGCGGCTGGCAAGGACCGGAGTGACATCTGTCGGCGCGGCCTGGCCGAGCTGTTCTTCCCGGAGTACGCGAACAGCTTCGAAGAGGCAGTGGTCGACTCCAGGTTGCCTTGCGGAACGCGGCTGGCGCTTGCGGCGCTCGACCCTCGAAATGTTACGCTTGAGCCGGAATATTACGCCGAGTGCGACGACGCGCGCTTCCAGGCGGTGAAGCCCCTGCTATGGCTCTGGTATTCTTTCGACAGGAGCCTGGTAGGCGGACAGAACGTTTCCATGGGAGTTTCGCTGCGCCGGATGCTGGCGCCTTTCATCTTCAAACGGTGCGGTGAGAACTTCAAGGCATTTCACAATGTCGAGTTTTCCTTCGGCTACAACATGGACGTGGGCGACAATGTTGTCGTTCACCGGAACGTGCTGCTCGATGACCGGGGCGGCATCATGCTGGGCAACAACGTCTCGATCAGTGATTACGCGAATATTTACAGCCACACCCACAGCATCGTGGATCAGAAAGACGTGACCAATGCAGCAACGGTGCTGGGAGATGGTGTGCGAATTACGTATCACGCAACGGTGCTCGCGGGCGTTCACGTCGGCGAGCAGGGGATGGTAGGCGCGGTAGCTGTTGCTACCAAGGACGTAAAACCGTATCACGTGAACGTCGGCATTCCGGCCAAGAGCGTGCGCAGGAAACCGAATGCGCCGCCCGAAGACAGCATTACCAGCGTAAAGCGGCGCACCGACTAGCGCGCCAGCGGTACCCTCAGCACATCGTCAACCGGCCCCGCGTCCCCTCCGGGGATCAGCTGGAGTATCTGCGAAAGTGCTTCCCGTTCACGTGGCCATGCAAACCGGGCCGCCGCGGCGTCCGGCGATAGCCATTCGAAATTCTGGTGCTCATCGCCGAGAACTACATCGCCCGCCCCTACGAACGCGGCGAAGACAATTGCAAGTTGCACAGTGCCCATCGTATGCAGGTAGAACGGCTGCACAGTGACGTTATACAGCCGCTCCGGTCTGAGCCCGGTCTCCTCGCGAAGTTCCCGGAGCGCTCCGTCCTCGGGGCGTTCATCATCGTTCAAATTTCCGTGCACTGTTTCCCACGCCCCGGGACAGCGCGTGTCCTGCGAGCGTTGAAGCACGAGGACCTGGGCATTACCGGCAATGATGCGGAGGACGTAGACATCCACTACACCGGGCACAATTTTCGTCATTCGATCAATTTGATTCAGGATTTCGTCAAGGGAATCATACGTCGGCTTTCCGGGTTCCATATGCACTCCCTCGAAACTGGGCACCGGAAGCGGGGCGCTGTCTTCACCGAATTGCGCCTCCGGGGGCGTGTCACCCGGCTCCAGAACCCGAAGCAGCTCGTCGGGACTGGTTTCTCCGGATAGCATTTGCGCCACGCCCGATTCCCATAGCGACAGCGATCCAGCAGTTCGGGCAAGCTGGACGAGACGTTCATGCCCTGCCCCTGTCGCGATTGCGTGCTCCATGTCGGGACCGGTGAGAACTACTTCCATGGCGGTAGTTCGCCCGTCAAATCCGGAGTGCCGGCACACAGCGCATCCAACGGCCATTTGCACCATGCTTTCACTGGAGACGAGTTCGACCAGGCGTTCCGGTATCCCGCCGGGAGCGACCATTCTGCACCGCTTGCACAGTCTCCTCACCAGCCGCTGTGCCACAATGCCCTTGAGCGCCGTGCCGAGTTTCGCTGGATCGACTCCGAGGTCTGTCAGCCGCACAATGGAGCTGCATGCATCGATTGTATGGAGGGTGGCAAACACGAGGTGCCCTGTGAGCGACGCCTGAATTGCCATCGCTGCCGTTTCCCTGTCCCGAATCTCACCGATCAGGACGACGTCTGGATCCTGCCTGAGGATCGACCTGAGCGCAGAAGCGAAGGTAAGTCCGGCCTTCTCGTTTATTTGTACCTGGACAATTCCCGGTATCCGATATTCAACGGGGTCTTCGACGGTAACGATGTTGACTCCCCGTTCCTTGAGCTGGCGCAGCGCGGCGTAAAGTGTAGTCGTCTTTCCCGAACCAGTCGGACCGGTCACGAGGATCAGCCCTTCCTTTATTTCCAGCAAACGCTGGAGCGCTGATTTCTCCTGGTGGCCAAGTCCAAGTGTCTCGAGTGATTGACTTGACTTGCGCGGATCGAGAATTCGAATGACGACTTTCTCTCCGTGCGCTGCGGGCAGCGTCGAAATGCGCAAGTCCACAACGTCCTGCCCCACCTGCGTGCGCGCTCGGCCTCCCTGCGGCCTCAACCGGTCTGCTATGTCCAGCTGGCCCATGATCTTTATGCGCGAGACGAGCGGAACTCCCACTGCGCGCGGAAGCACCATGGCCTCTCGCAGTATTCCGTCAACGCGGTACCGCACTGCGATTCCCGTCTCGCCCTGCTCGAGATGGATGTCACTCGCCCCACTTGTGACTCCTTCACGCAGGATGTGGTCTACGAGGTTAACCACCGGTCGCTCAACCGCCGCAGCTCCGTAATCGAGGGTCGTAACATCGATGTCACGCCCGCTATCCGGGCCGTGGGATTCCACTACCAGCTCCGCAACCCGCTGGGCCGCACTGTAAAGCAGCTCGATTTTGTCGGCGATTCTTCGCGGAGCCGCCACGCACATGCGAATGCGGCGTCCTGTCGTGAACGCAAGCGTTCGTTCGCAATCAAAGTCGAAGGGATTGGCAGTGGCTATCTCCACGACCGATTCAGTCACGGACAGGGGCACCACGCAAAACTGTCGCGCCAGTCGCTCAGGAAAGATCTTCGATGCCTGCGGTGATACAAACAGGGCTGTTGCGCGCGACACCTGGGCCCCGTCAGCCACAATTCGCTCTATGTCATCGTCACTGAGAATGTCCGCATCCGTCGCGGCTTCCCAGATTGACCGGCCGTTGGCGCTTTCAACGATTCGGCGGATGTCCTGCTCGCTCAGCCGTTTTCCAAGCAGAGGGAGCAGCCAGTAGTCGCGGATGACGGGATTTGACACCCTTAATAACAGCTGTATGCAAATGCGCGAACGTCATCGTTGCTGAAAACCGGGCATCACTTTCGCGCCTAGAGAATGCTCCACAGGTCACGGGTGAGGTCGATCGAAAAAGTCCACCGGCCGTCGCGAAGTCCCCGGGCAATGTCCAGTCGCACGAGCTCGAGCACGGGGAGAAGTCCTACACCTATCGAAGGATACCAGCCGTTTCGCCTGGGTGTCATTCCATTCCGCACTGTCGAATTCGTTCCCGAGATTCCCGCAATATTCAAGAATGGTGC
>JACDDZ010000213.1 GCA_013816695.1 Gemmatimonadaceae bacterium | reverse complement strand
TGCAGACGATGTCGGAAATATTGTCTGGCGTGTGTCCAACTCCGCAGGGCCACCAAAGAACATGCAGAGGTAGCAAATTCAAGTCTCCTTCCGAACATTGAAGATTGGCTTGATTCGCCTTGGGTTTCTACTATTTCCGTTTTTCGTCACACTGGCAGGCGCACAGGGCAGCCCGGCAACATTGGATACGGTGCGTGTGAGCATTACGCGTGACTCCGCGCGGTCTCCACTGCTCGTGCCGTTCGCGGTTTCGGTTCTTCGTCCTGATAGCGCCCGTCCCGGCCAACGTCATTCGGCTCTGGATGAATCTCTTTTTCTGTTGCCGGGAGTGTTCGTCGCGAACCGGCAGAACCCCACGCAGGATCCCCGCATCAGCATTCGCGGATTCGGCGCGCGCTCTGCATTCGGTGTACGTGGGGTACGAATACTATGGGATGGAATTCCTCTCACGTTAGCCGATGGTCAGACACCGGTGGACTATGTGGACCTGGATGCCATTGACCGGATAGAAGTAATTCGGGGAAGCGCGGCCGCGCTGTACGGAAATTCATCCGGGGGCGTTGTGAACCTCGGAACGGCGTTGCCAACCGACAGCAGCCTCGGTGTGCGTGTACGCCAGTCGCGGGAGGAGGGGGCGATGCGCCGTGTGTCTGCACAGGTGAACGGGAGGAGAAACGCATTCGCTTTTCGAGCAGGCATCAATCACGCGTCTGGCAAGGGCTTCCGCGATTTCTCGCGCCAGCGCGCGACGCGGGCATCAACGCGGGCCACCGGCACCATCTTCGGAAACGAATTGTCGCTGCATCTGTCGGCCCTCAGCTTGCCGCTGGCGCAGAATCCCGGCTCGGTAACTAAAGCACAGATGCGAGCCGATCCACGAACTGCCGATCCGCTGTCTGTTCGCAGGAAAGCAGGGAAGACGGTCGAACAGCGCCAGGTGGGCATCGGCGTTGGTCGAAAAATCGCTGATCTCGGCGTTAGTATTCTCGTTTACGGCGGGACGCGCGACCTCCATAACCCGCTCACATTTGCGACAGTCACGCTCGATCGCACCAGTGGCGGTGCGACATTTCGCGCGGAGCTCCCTGCTCACCTGAAAAAGTTGCGCGCCAGTTTTGCCGCCGGAATTGATCTCCAATACCAGAACGACGACCGCCACGAATTTGAGAACTGCGTGGATGTTCCCGCCCCCGCCGTATCTCCAAGATGCCCCGTCAAGGGAAGCGAAATGGGAGCCGTCCGCCGCAACCAGCGTGAGATCGTTACCAGCGCCGGACCGTACGCCAAGGCAGAACTGGATTTCAATACGCACACGCTTTTGACACTGGCCGCAAGGGGAGATGTCGTGAGCTTTCGCGTCGTTGACCGGATGCCGGTAGCAATCGCGCTGAATCAGTCCGGCAGGAGGAAAATGCGCGCGTTCAGTCCGATGATCGGGATCGTGCACCGTCTTGGCGATTTGGCCTCTATTTATACGAGCGCATCTTCCGCGTTTGAGACCCCAACAGCTACTGAGCTTGCCAACAAGCCCGACGGAAGCACAGGGTTGAACCCGATTTTACTTCCGCAGATTTCCCGCACACTCGAGATGGGCATCAAGGGTTTCCTTGGGTCGGGAATCGACTATGATGCTGCAACTTTCTTCACTCGGGTGAGCGAAGAGTTGATTCCCTTTGAAATTCCCGGCGGGGCGGGACGCCGTTTTTTTCGGAATGCCGGGCGCACGCGACGAAACGGACTAGAACTGGCCATTTCACGCAGCACCGGGCAAATGGACATGGGCGTGACGCACACACGCTCACGCTTTGCATTCAAGGATTACGCGGTGTCTTCCATGAACTATAAGGGCAAGCGAATTCCCGGACTTCCTGTATCGCGCACCGAAGCGGCGTTCACCTACAAACGGCACTGCCTATTCTCGACAACTGAAGCAATCTTCTCTTCGTCGGCTTTTGTTGACGACGCTAACACCAGTCGCGCAGCCGGATACGAGCTGTTGAATTGGCGAGCCGGTGGACATTTCGGAACGCCCCGCTTCTCGGTTTCGCCCACAATCGGAATACAGAATGTTTTCGGTCGGCTGTACAGCAACTCGATCAACGTCAACGCCGCGGGCGGAAAGTATTTTGAACCAGCGGCAGGCAGGGTTGTCTACGGCCTCGTTGAGCTTGAGGTGCGACGTTGACTCTTCGGAAAGCAGTCTCCTTGCCGGGTGTAATTCATTTCATAGCTTACGCACTATGAATACCTCAGCGGCGATGCCAGCGATTGCGTCGGACTGCTGCGTTCACCACGTTACCTCCGGCCCACATCGTGCACGGACCGGGCTGTCGGCGAACGCCGGAAGCGCCACTCGCACTGCATCATTCGGGAGAAGACCATGAAAGTAGGGAAAGCCATCATCGCTGGTATCGTCGGCGGCGCAGCGATGACAACACTCGCTTGGTTGGCGCGCCTGATGGGAATCGACATTAACGCCGAAATGATGCTTGGAACGATGGTGAGCTCACCGGGCACCGCGGCCTGGCTCATTGGATTCGTTATGCACATGATGCTCTCTGTGGGGATCGCCCTCATTTATGCATGGGGCTTCGAGCGCCTGACGCATCGCGCGGGCGCTGTAGTAGGCCTTGGGTTCGCCGTCATCCACGTCACCATCGCGGGCATCGTCATGGGAATGATCCCGGCGATTCACCCGATGATCCCTGAGCAGATGCCCGCGCCAGGAGCGTTTCTGGCAAAGATGGGCACCATCTTCGTTGCGGTCTTCGTGATCGAGCACCTGGTGTATGGCACCATCGTCGGCGCCATGTATGGACCTGTCGTGTCGGCGCGCCCGCTGGAGACTGGAACGGCATAGCGATCGCCTTGTCGCGATCGAGGTTCTTCGCACCGATTGTCTGATGCCGTTGATCGTCATGCACGTAGGTCAGCGGGATCGTGTTCTCTCGTCATCCCCTGAGAGAGTCGCTACGGGCTAGTCGGCAGCGATCAGACTGATGGTAAACGTCGATCCGACTCCAACCGTGCTGGTGACAGTAATGTCGCCATCCATGCCGCGCGCAAGATCCCGACTGATTGCGAGGCCGAGCCCCGCGCCCTGTTCTACACGACTGTGACTGGCGTCCACTTGCATAAACGGCTCGAAGATCGAGTCGGTTTTAGCCGCGGGAATTCCTCGTCCGGTGTCTCGAATGGAAATCCCTACAATCTCATCGTTTCCGGATTGTGTCCCGGTCTCCACATCGATGCTTCCACCTTCACCGGTAAACTTGATCGCGTTCGATAGAATGTTGAGAACTATCTGTTGCAGTTTTTCCCGATCTGCCCTTACGCAGACGCCGGGCGGTATGTCCACACTGTGGTGGATGCGCTTGGCGGCCAGCTGCGGCTCGACCATCGGTGCGATATCGCGCATGATTTCAGCGACATCCACGCGACGAATATCATAAGTCACTTTTCCCGCATCGAGACGCGCGAGGTTCAGGATGTCGTTGATCAGCGCAAGCAGGTGGCGCTGGCTCTTGTCTATCCGCGCCAATGTCTCCTTTTGCTCCTGTGAGACCGGGCCATGAATTCCCATTGCCAGAAGCTGCGAGTATCCCCCAATTGCATTCAGGGGCGTACGCAGCTCGTGGCTCATGGTTGCCACGAATTCCGATTTTACCCGACTTGCTTCGACCGCGGTATTCCGGGCTTCCTCGGCTGCAACCAGCGCTTCCTCGAGCTCCCTTCGGGATCGCTGCAACACCTCGGCCATTGCTTCTGTGCGTTCCGTCG
>JACDDZ010000212.1 GCA_013816695.1 Gemmatimonadaceae bacterium | reverse complement strand
GCCATCCCCCGACAATCAGCGGCTTGCGTCCTACTCTGTCGGAGAGCGCACCACCGAGCACTCCAGTCGAAGACTTCACAAGGTTTAGAAAAGCCCAGACAATTGGCGCAAGCGCGATGCTGATCCCCAGATCATTGGCCCGCAGCAGCAGAAACGCATCCGTGGAATTTCCGAGCGTAAAGAGGAACAGAACAACCAGGTAAGCCCAGAATTTCTTCCCGAGATTTCCACCAAATTGCGGCTTTGCCGTTTTGTCGGATTTTTGCGGGATACTGGACTTGTCTTCCTTCACGGCGACAACCAGAACAATGAATGCAATGATCGCCGGAATTGCCGCAACCCAGAAAACCGAACGAAGAGAGAGTCCGCCCCATTTGATCAGAGCGAAGGCTATAAGCGGGCCTACGACCGCACCCGCGTTGTCAGCTGCCGCATGAAAGCCAAATGCGCGTCCACGCTGTGAGGGGTCAACTGAATCTGCAAGCAGGGCATCCCTCGGTGAGCTGCGAAGGCCCTTGCCAACACGGTCGGTAACGCGAATGGCAAGCACCTGCGTCGCAGTCTGGGCAATCGCCGTGAACGGCCTTGCGAACGATGCGAGTCCGTAACCGAGTACGACGAGAGGCTTCCGCTTCCCTACCTTGTCCGACCACCATCCACTGAAAAGCTTGAGCAGTGCCGCTGTCGATTCGGCGAAACCTTCGATTGCGCCGATGAAGCTGGCATTCGCTCCCAGCACGCTGCTGAGGAAAAGGGGCAGCAGCGGGTAAATCATTTCCGTTGAAGCGTCAGTAAAAAAGCTGACGCCGCTCAGCGCGATGACGTTGCGCGGAAGTTTCTTCTTCCGCGCTACCGTTGCATCGTCAGCACTCTCTACGATATCCGGACCTCGGAATGGTCGCCTACAGTGACTTCGCCCTTCACTCCTGTCAATACGGTCTCATCGCCAATGAGGGAATTCGTCAGCGTTGACTTCCTGATTTTTGCATTGGTGCCAATGATGGCGTGACTGAGTTGCGAATCCTCGATCACGGTGCCGGCGCCAATCGAGACGTTCGGCCCAACCGTGGAGTTGCGGATCTTCACCCCCTCTTCCACATAGACGGGATCGTTGATTGTGGAGCCTTGGACGTCACCCGGCTTTCGTGAGTGACCCTTGGTGAGCATTTCGCGATTGGTGTCCAGGATCGTCTCGATCTTTCCAGCGTCGTACCAGCCTTCAACATCCACTACGCGAATCTTCGCACCCTTGTCGATCATGTACTGAAATGCATCGGTCAGGAAATACTCGCCCTGATTCTTTGGCTGGGTGAGGACGTGCTCTATCCCCTCGTAAAGGAGTTTCCAGTTCCGTATGTAATAGAGCCCGATGTTGGCGCGCTTCGAAATCGGAGTGCTTGGCTTCTCGACGATCTGGGTCATGTTCTGGTCCTTGTCAGTAACGACAACGCCGAAACGCTGATAGTCCTCGACTTCCTTGACCCAGATGATTCCGTCGGCATCAATCGTCTTCACAATCGACAGGTCGGCGTCAAAGATCGTGTCGACAAAGATTATGAGTACCGGCTGGTCTACATAATCTTTGGCAAGGGCGACAGCTCCCGCAGTGCCGTCCTGAACTTTTTGTTCAATGAAGACTGCCGGAACATCCCAGGTCTTACGGGCGAATTCTTCAACCTTTTCCTTGAGGTGTCCTGTTATGTAGATCACCTGGTCAACAGCGCCGAGCTTCTTGAGATCCTCGAGGATGTACTCCATCACCGGCTTGCCGGCGACCTTGAGCATCGGCTTGGGCGTGATATGCGTGTGCGGGCGAAGGCGTGATCCCTTCCCCGCTAGCGGAATGATCACTTTCATGGGGCGCTTGTCCCCGCGCGGCCATATCGATCCTTCAGCCGCACTATATCGTCCAGGTGATTGGTTGACACTTCGAAAATGTCGCAGTCAGTAATTGCTTCCATTTGGTGAACCGTTCCCGGTGAAATTCTGAATGCCTCACCGCGCTTGAGCTTTACGTCTTTCATGGCCTCGCCGCGGACGGCCGCGCCTCCCTGCCGTGCATCACCCTCTTGCACGCGGTAGACCAGTTCCCCGGAAAGGAGGTATACAGTTTCGTCTTTTGCATTGTGGTATTGAACGGAAAGCGCCTGACCCGCCTTGATATGCAGGATCTTGCCGACATACCCGGGGGCGGCGGCCCAGATGGTCTCATGGCCCCAGGGCTTGGGTACAGTGCGAATCTCAACGGGCCCAGTACCGTTTGTTTGTTCAGTCATGCGTAAATATCTCGATTGAGTGGCGCTTTGGGCAATCCAGGGCAGGCATACTTTCTGCCCCCTGCAGCACAGCAATGATACTAACTCCGCGCTATATCCCGAAGCTCGCGGCCACTATTGGCCTGTTCACCCGTTACGGTCTGCTTGACTTCGCCAAGAAGCAGGGGTTGCTCGCGCTCCAGAACGTAAACGCAGCCGATGACGGCGAAGAAGCGACGGACGAAGATAACAACAAAGGCAGGGCTTTTCGTAAGCGGTTGCTGGAACTCGGACCTGCTTACATCAAGCTTGGCCAGGTCCTCTCAACGCGCCCTGATCTGCTTCCGCCCGAATATATAAAAGAACTGGAAGACCTCCAGGATAACGTCCCACCGATGTCGCGCGAGGATGTCGAGGCCACTATTGAGGAAGATCTTGGAGCGCGCATATCCAAGCTGTTTGCCTCCTTCGACTACGAACCTCTCGGCAGCGCCAGTCTCGGACAGGTTCACGCGGCGACTCTCAGGAACGGCCGCGAAGTCGTAGTAAAGGTTCAGCGTCCGGGTCTGCGCGAGCAGCTCAGCGAGGACATCGAGTTTTTCCGGGAGATGGCCGGATTTCTTACCTCACATACCAGCGCCGGTGAACGGATCGACCTTGTCGGCGTTGTGCAGCAGGTGGAACGCTCCCTTGTCGACGAGCTGGATTACAGGACCGAGGCAAAGAATAGCGCGACCTTCAGGAAGTCGCTCGCAATTTTCCCTCATATCCTGATTCCTCGCGTGGTTGATGCTTACACAACGCACCGCGTCCTTACCATCGAGCGCATCCGCGGCGTGAAGATCAGCGAGATTCCTCCGATAACGCGAATCGAGTACGATTTCAGTTTCCTCGCCGAGGAGTTTGCGAAGGCATATCTCCACCAGATTGCCGTCACGGGTCATTTTCACGCCGATCCGCATCCCGGAAATGTCTTCGTGGTTCTCCCGACGCGGGAGAATCCGCAGACTCCGCTCGAAGCCGAGAGCTCTGACAGGCGGGAAGAAATGCGCGAGGCAATGACCCCGCTCGCGCGATCCGAACAGGAAGCGCGCAAGGTCTCCATAACCGGCACTCTTCCGTCTCCGTTCGATCCAAAGCTTGCACTCATCGACTTCGGGATGACTGCACACCTGACAGACCGTCTCAAGAATTCCGTAGTAAGGTTGCTGCTCTCGATTGCGGAAAACCATGGTGATACAGCGGCCGAGACTCTCATCGAGATGGGAGAGGAGCCGGAGGATTTTGACAGAAAATCGTACGTGACCGAAGTGGCGGCGCTTATTGCGCGCAACGTAGACCAGACGATCGGCGACACTCCTGCCGGACTTGTCCTCTATGAAATGATCGCCATTGGATTTCGTCGCGGGCTTAAGCTTCCGGCCGAACTGACGCTCCTTGCCAAGGCCCTGTTTAATCTCGACGCCGTCACCCGCGCGCTGGACAAGAACTTCAATCCAACCGAGACGATTCGCGAATACACATCGGAGATTGCAAACGA
>JACDDZ010000211.1:3426-3807 GCA_013816695.1 Gemmatimonadaceae bacterium | reverse complement strand
AATGGACATCGTCAATCAGAAGCAGGTCCGTTTCACGATATCGTTGTCGGAAAGCCTGCCCGGAGCGTTCTCTCATCGACGCAATCAGCTCGTTCATGAATTGTTCAGTGCCGACGTAGGTAACCCGGGTGTTGGGGTTCCTGGCGATGGTTTCGTGGGCGACGGCCTGCATTAGGTGGGTTTTGCCTAAGCCTGTATCTCCGTATAGGAAAAGCGGGTTATAGACCTTTCCCGGCGCCTGAGCAACGGCGTGGGCAGCAGCGGCGGCCAGCTCGTTCGACTTGCCAATAACGAAGAGATCAAACGTGTATCTATCACTTAAAGGCGTATTAGAGGCGGGTTGCTGTCCCGTTCCTGTCTTTTTCGGTGGCTCTATGAAGA
>JACDDZ010000211.1:0-3416 GCA_013816695.1 Gemmatimonadaceae bacterium | reverse complement strand
ATGACCAAGGGCAATGGGGGCGTAGCTCGATAGCACATCGGCGTGCTTGGATTCATTCCAATCAGCTGCGAACTGGTCGGGGGTTGCGACGACGAGTGTCGTGTCGCTGACGGAAAGCGGCTCGGTCTGCTCGAGCCACATCTTGAAAGTCTGTTCCGAGATGTCCTTTCTTGCCTGATCGAGCAAGCGTGTCCAGACTTCGGCGGGGGTCAGTGACATGGGGTTGGCAACCCTAGTCCATCATTGTGGAAAAGTCAAATGAGCGGTTACGAAAATACGTTCACGACTTGCTCTATCTCCAATCCACGACTAGTTTTACAGCGTTTCCAACCTCAGACAGCGCCAAGCGAGTGCCGGAGTAGTCTTTTATGGGCAAACCCACATATCGTCCCCGCAACAAACGCCGGATTCGTACACACGGCTTTCGAACCCGTATGGCTACAAGGTGGGGACGTGAAGTCCTCAGCCGGCGCCGGAAAAAGGGGCGCAAACGCCTCACCGTGCAGCTTCCAACCAAGTACGCCGGCGTCTGATGGCTATCGCCTCAGCCGCAATCAGCGGCTGAGGGCAAATTCCGACATCGCCTCGGTCAGACGCAATGGTCGGAAATTGCAAACTCAAAATCTCGAAATTCGTGTTGCGCCCGCATCCCGACCCAGGGTAGGCGTGATCGTTCCGAAGCACGGACAAACGGCGGTGTCCAGAAATAAGCTACAGCGCCGCATCCGGGAGATTTTACGACTGCATCTGCTTCCAGGAATGGAACAAGTGGACGTTCTCATTCGCTGCCGGCAGAGCGCATATGCCTTATCATTCGACGAGCTGAAAAAGGAGATCAGAGCGATAAGCAGTTTCGTAGGCCGGATCTCTCGAGCGTAGCCCCATGAGCTGGCTTACAGTCAAACTGATTCGTTTTTATCAACTCTGCGTTTCGCCCTATTTGCCGGCGTCGTGCCGGTTCTTTCCCAGTTGCTCCACCTTCGCCGTCGAGGCGATCGAGCGTCACGGCGCGCTGCGTGGCGGCGCAATGGCAGCCATGCGCATCCTCCGCTGCAACCCTTTCAATGCCGGTGGCTATGACCCCGTTCCATAATGGATAAGCGTTTTTTTCTGGCGCTTGTCTTGTCGCTGATGGTTATCGCCGTCACGCAGATGCTGTTTCCCTCGGCTAAGCGACCCGTTGTTCAGCCTCCTGTGATTGCCACATCAACGGCTGCGACAATCACTTCCACAGCGCCCTCTCCTGGCACGGTCCCAGGTAACGCTGTCGCGCCCTCAGCTGGAGGCGACGGGGTGTCCGCCTCGCCCGTCCGCGCGCAGATTGCCCCGCAGAACGCAACGATCACGACCGCAAAGGCAATATTCACGTTGACGAACGTCGGTGCGGAGCTCTCTTCCGTGGTGATGAAGGATTACCGCAGCAGCGCTCACGCCGGCCAGCCAGTCGAGCTCGCCGTAACGGGCAAGCGACTGCTCTCATTCAAACTGGTTCTACCGACCGACACGATTCCCCTCGGCAACGTTGCGTTCACGCAGCATTCCGATTCCACCGGGAAAAGCGTTCGCTACGACGCGGTCGTAAAAAATATTCCGCTTTCTGTTATTTATTCCGAGGGGGCGGACCCGTACGTACTCCAGGCCACCGCGCGGCTCGGCGCAGGAGGAAGCGGCGCTTTTCTGGTAACCGCTCTACCGACGACACTTAAGTCGGCAGAAGCGGATACACTGATGGATCATGGCAGTCTGGCGTACGCATTCAAATTGAAAAATGACCATCCGCGAAGCGTTCTTTTCGCGAAACTGGATCCTGGTGAGAGTCGGCTCGAGCCCGGCCCGCTGGAGTGGGTTGCGGTAAAGAGCAAGTATTTCGTTTTCGGCATTCTGGCTCGCGAAAAGAAGTCCTCCTTTGCGGAAGTGACGTTCACCGGCGGACCACGAACCTCGAAAATTCCGACGAACGCCGCAGCCTCTCTCGTTCAGAAGGAGAGCGACGGCCAGTTCGGTTTCGACATATATGCGGGCCCGCAGGAATCGCAGCGGCTGATGTCACTCGGACGCGATTTCGACCAGGTCAATCCGTATGGATGGAGTTTTCTGCAGCCCGTGGTGCACCCCATTGCGTCACTGGTGATCAGGATGCTCCTCTGGATGCACAATGTTCTCCAGCTCGGATACGGCTGGGTGCTCGTGATCCTCGGGATTGCTATCCGGCTGTTACTGTGGCCGCTCAACCAGACGACGATGCGCTCGAGTCTGAAGATGCAGGCGATTCAGCCGAAGCTCGCCGCAGTACAGAAGAAGTACAAGGACAATCCGGAGAAGCAGCGCGAAGCGATCATGAAGGTTTACCAGGAGGAAGGGGTGAATCCTCTGGCCGGTCTGGCAGGGTGCCTGCCCGCGCTCCTTCCCATGCCGATATTCTTCGCGCTTTTTTTCGTTTTTCAGAATACGATAGAATTTCGTGGAGTACCATTTCTCTGGCTTCACGACATTTCCGTGAAGGATCCCTTTTACATCCTTCCACTCCTGATGGGCGTCTCCATGTACGTGCTGTCGTGGATAGGAATGCGTGCCTCGCCGCCCAATCCCCAGGCAAAAATGATGGGCTACATGTTCCCGGTGATGATGACGGCATTCCTGCTTAACATGGCTTCCGGCCTTAACCTCTATTACACCGCGCAGAACATCGCCGCGCTCCCTCAGCAGTGGCTGCTGGCGCGAGAGCGTGCCCGGCGGGCAGTAGCCTAGATCTCGATGCTTCGGGTTACCTACATCGGCCACGCAACCCTGCTGATCGAGATAGGTGGCTTGAAGCTTTTGACGGATCCGAACTTCGATTCGAGTCTGGGCGGTTTCCTTCCACGGGTCAGCGCGCCAGGGATAGCTCTCCGGGAGCTCCCGCCACTCGACGCGATTCTCCTCACGCACGCGCACGCGGATCATCTCTCATTCGCATCGCTGGAAGCGCTGGGAAACAAGCCGCCGCTGTACGCTCCGCCCGCAGTGGCAAAGTGGCTGCGCCGGCTGGGCCATGACAATGCCAATGAGCTCGACGCCGGCGAAAGCGTTCAGCTCGGCGGGCTTGTATTAAATGCCGCGAAAGCGACGCATCGCGGGAACCGTTATGGGGTAGATCGATGGCGGCATGAAAGCAACATGTACCTGCTTTCGACTCCCGATGTTTCCTGTTTCTTCGCGGGTGACACCGCACTTACACCGGAAAGCACGCATCTTGTGGACGATCACATCACCAGACGGAACCGGAAACTCGATCTGGCGCTTCTGCCCATCGGCCATGCGCCATGGTGGAAACCAGGTTTTCGAAAGGGCCATCTGACCAGCGCGGACGCACTCGTTCTATTTGAGCGACTCGGCGCACGGTATCTGATTCCGTATCACTGGGGCACCTTCAACCA
>JACDDZ010000210.1 GCA_013816695.1 Gemmatimonadaceae bacterium | reverse complement strand
AAAACGATGTCCGTTGTGTTAAGCACGATCAGGACGATGAAGAGCGGAGTGGCGTGCTTGCGGATTTTTCCGGTCTTCGCGTCCGGCTGCTGGACGAAAAAGTTTTCTCCGTGATACTCGGTTGTTACTGGATAGACCTTTCGCGTTAGCCGGAATACGGGATCTTTTTCAGGATCATACGATGACTCCTCCTTCTGAAGGAGCATCTTGAGTCCGGTAAAAACGAGGAAGGCGCCGAATACATACAGAATCCATTCAAAGCGCTGAACGAGCGCCGCTCCCATCCCAATCATGGCGCCACGCAGGAGCAGTGCGCCGATGATTCCCCAAAAAAGCACCCTGTGCTGGTACTTTTCCGGAACCTTGAAGTAGCCGAAGATGAGCACGAACACGAAGATGTTGTCGACCGAGAGCGCATACTCGATCAGGTAGCCGGTGAGGAACTCCAGTCCCGACTGCCTTCCCATGGTCTTGTAAATCCCGAATGCGAAGCACAAGGAGAGCGTGATCCACACGGCGCTCCAGATGCCGGCTTCCTTGAGTCCGACTCGTTCGGATTTCTTGTGCAGAACTCCGAGGTCGAGCGCGAGAATGGCGAGCACGACTGCGTTAAAACCGACCCATCCCCAAACACTATTCAATGACTATCGCCTTTCGAGGGCGTCGCGAATATCGAGGAGCACCTCGAAATACAGCTGTTCGCGGCGGTATGCAAAATCGAGTGTCGCCTGCTGCGACGGGTCTTCGGTCGTCCGTGCACGGTCAAACGCTTCACGGTACATGATCTCGAGATTGGACAGGATGCTGCTGCGGGTGCGTGACATTCTCGTTCTCTCTATTGCGTTGGGTGTTAGACGCGGACCTTCGTCCGGATTTCCCATTCCGGAGATACGGGCGAGCGCATCTTCCGGATCTTTTCCGTCGAAGAGGAGCCGTCTCGCAGCGTCAAGCGCTACGCGTCGTGGGTTGATTGGATTTATCATGCCGCTAGTGCGAAAGATATCGGGTTGGCGGCCCCAATGAAGTCGTGAAGCGAGGCCCGATCATCACCCAGTAGCCACTTGCGACGGCCAGTAAGGGAGAGTTGAATCATGCATGCCTCGCAAATCCCGTATTTACTATCCGCTCGCTGCACTCTGGCTGATTGCCGACGTTCTCACCAAGCGATGGGCCTTTCCATACCTGACCGAGCACGGCGGATCGCAGCCCGTTATCGGCGACTACCTCCGCTTCACGCTCGCGCTCAACAAGGGAATGGCTTTCGGCCTCTCATTCGGCGACTGGTCGCGGTGGATACTGATCCTCTTTACGCTGATCACTCTCGGGCTGATTCACCATTTGTACCGGCAGACTCCGGATCATCAACGACTTCAGACCACGGCCCTTGCGCTCATAACCGGGGGTGCGCTTGGAAATCTTCTGGATCGGACCACCTCTGCACGCGGCGTAGTTGATTTCATCGATGTTGGCTTTGGCACGCATCGTTTCTGGCTTTTCAACATTGCCGACGCAGGCGTGAGCATCGGCGGCGCTCTGCTTGTGCTTACGCTTTGGACTGCATCAGAGCGGAGCAGTAAGCCGGAAGAGGCGAAGCAGGCCCCGTCCGCCTAGACGCGGTGAAACACTGCATCTTCCACGATTTTTCCGTTCTTGAGATGTTCAACAACGATTCGCTCAAGCAACTGCGGTGTCACCCCCGCGTACCACACGCCTTCAGGGTAGACAACGAGAATGGGGCCCCCCGCGCACACCCCGAGGCAGGGCGTTTCACCGCGCTTCACTCGCTCCGGCCCAAACAACAGGCCTTCACGGTGAAGGAGATCGGCGAGCTGCGAGTAGAGGGAACGGCCACGCCGGTCTGGTGAGCAGAAACCTCCAGTGCATACGAAAACATGCCTGGAATATTCCTCCATCCACGCTGCGCCTACTGGCGCCCTGACTCCATCTCCGGAAAGGGGCATGCCCTATCTTATTGGGATATCAACTGGAAACGCAAATGACGACAACGGGAATCAACGAACTGAAGACTCCGCCAAAGCCAGTGATCATGAACGTTGAATGGAAGGGCGAGCATCGCTTCGACTCGGCGCGTCCAGGAAGCCCGGTCGCACACTTCGACGGGTCCGGAGTCGCCGGCCAAAGTCCAGTCGATGCCCTATTGAGTGCACTTGCGACATGCTCAGCGATCGACGTAGTGGACATACTCGCCAAGCGGCGCACACCGGTCGCGTCGATGAACATAGAGGCGGTGGGAGAGCGTGTTGATACGATTCCCCGTCGCTACAAGCACATGACGCTCAAATTCAGGATCACCGGCGCGGGCATCGAACGGGACCAGGCGCTTCGGGCAATCGAGCTCTCGGTGACGAAATATTGCTCCGTGAGAAGCTCGTTGCTCGACGAGATAGTCGTGGACTGGGAGCTGGAACTGGAAGAACCCTGAGCTAGCGGCGCTGCTTCGGCGGTTTGGTTTGTCGGTTGTTCAACGCTTCAAGCTCATCGCGCAGCAGGATATAGCTGTCATACCTGGCGCGACTGACTGTTCCATGATCCACGGCGCCGATTACCGCGCATTCGGGCTCCTTCGAGTGCGTGCAGTCTGAAAAACGGCAGTCGGGAATCAGAAGGCGAAATTCAGGAAAACAGTTTGCGAGATTTCCCGAATCGATTCCCCACATGCCAACCTCCCGAAGGCCCGGCGTGTCTACGACGTAGCTGTCGTCACTCAAGTGATGCGCCAGTGCCCCGACAGTCGTATGCCGTCCTTTGTTGACAGATTCGCTGATTTCTCCAACGCGAAGATTCAATCCGGCGAACATGGCATTCAGGAGCGAGGACTTTCCCACCCCTGAAGGACCGCTGAGCGCCGAGGTTTTGTGAAGCAGTGCGTTCTTGAGCTCGACCAGGCCTACGTGCTGCTTCACCGATGTGAAGTGCAGCGAGTATCCAGCGTCGACATAATCTGCAAACAGCGAGCGAGCGCTCGCTTCGTCCACCAACTCGATCTTGTTGATGACGATCAGCACTGCGAGGTCATTCGCTTCGGCGATCACCAAAAAGCGATCCAGCATGCGGAGATGCGGTTCGGGTTTGGCGGCCGCAAATACAACCACTACCTGATCGAGATTGGCCGCGACAACGCGTTCGTTAGGACCTCCGCCGGGTGAACGCCGCGCCAGCTGCGACTTACGCGGAAGGATCTCCGAAATCGCCCAGTTGTCATCCCTCGAATTTTGCTCGATCGACACGCGGTCTCCGACCGCGAGCTTGCCCGCTTCACCTCGTTCGTGCTTCACCCGCCCGCGCAGGGATGCCTGGTGAATCTCACCGCTGCCGGTTCGTACATGCCAAATGCCGCCTGTTCCATGTAGAACGACAGCCTGCTCCAGACGGGATTGAGTTTCCGTCACATTGGCCCCTCATCGTGCATCACTTCCCACCAGGGCCGCGAGGACTGCGCGCGCGCAGCGATCAGACCATCGAGGAGTTTCTTCACCGAGCTGAGGGACAGCTGTGCGACCATTCCGCGCGCGTCCTCATCGGATCTCCCGTAAAAAAGGTATGGCGTCTCGAGATGTCCCGATGCGAAAGGCTCGCCCTGACCCCATCGGATGAAAAGAATGTATCCGCCGAATGGCGCCGACTCGTCATCGGTTTTGTCCACTACGAGTTCCGTGGAGTATGACGCGCCGTCAGATCCTTCAAAGGCTGCCGGGCGGTCGTGTACGGCCATGTATCCGCCGATTGTGTTCGGATCCCCGCGAGAAAAATCCGCTGGTTTGAACTGACCCATCTAGTGGCGGCGACTGCCTATCATTTCCC
>JACDDZ010000209.1 GCA_013816695.1 Gemmatimonadaceae bacterium | reverse complement strand
CAATTGCAGACTCTCCATATCGCATTGACCTGGTACTCACAGACCTGGTAATGCCGAGGATGGGGGGAATAGAGCTGGCCGAAAACCTGGCCCGCAAGAAGATGCCTGTGAAGACGCTTTTTATGACAGGCTACAGCCGAGATGCGCGGGTAAGACAAAGGCCCGAGCTTGATCATTCTGTTCTGGAGAAGCCTTTTACGCATGAGGAACTTCTGAAAAAGGTTCGACAGGTGCTGGATGGACCTCTGCCGAAAACAAATTAGGGTCCAGCTGGTGCGGTCCTTCTTATATTGATAGGAAGACAGGGGTGCCGCACCGACCGCGAAACTCGCGGCGGACTTAA
Organism: Gemmatimonadaceae bacterium; assembly: GCA_013816695.1. The sequence goes on along the minus strand of JACDDZ010000209.1, from coordinate 3,480 downwards.
GAGCGGCTGAGAGAGTCCCTCAGAACCTGACCCGGTTAGTACCGGCGTAGGGAGTCGTAATGGAAACACGCACGCAGATGTACTACGCTCGCCGCGGTGAGATTACCGCCGCGATGCGGAGAGTCGCCGAACGCGAAGAGCTGGACGCCGAACTTGTTCGAAGCGAAGTGGCACGCGGCCGGCTCACACTACCCGCGAACATTCATCACCTCGCCGGCTCGCTTGACCCCATGGCGATCGGAAAGGTTTCCCGGGTAAAGATCAATGCAAACATCGGCAACTCGCAGGTCTCTTCGGATGTAAACGGTGAGCTCGAGAAGCTTGCCACCGCAATCAAGTACGGTGCGGACACGGTCATGGATCTTTCGACCGGTGGAAACATCGACGGCATCCGTCAGGCGATTGTTGCAGCATCGCCCGTTCCGATTGGAACTGTGCCGATTTACCAGGCAGTACAGGGTGGGCCGGATGGGAAATGGGAGAAGGAGCTCGAGGAGCTGACTGCGCAGGACCTGCTGGACATGATTGAGCATCAGGCAAAGCAGGGCGTTGACTACATGACGCTTCATGCGGGCATCCTGTTCGAGCATCTTCCGCTCATTCACGGGCGTATCACCGGAATCGTAAGTCGCGGCGGATCGCTTCACGCCGTTTGGATGATGGCGCATCGCAAGCAGAATCCGCTGTACGAACATTTCGACGAAGTGCTGGAGATCCTCGCGCACTATGATGTAACAGTCTCACTTGGCGATAGCCTGCGCCCCGGCTGCCTGCATGATGCCAGCGATCGAGCACAGTTCGCAGAGCTCGACACATTGGGTGAGCTTACGCACAGGGCGTGGGAAAAGAATGTGCAGGTGATGGTCGAGGGGCCTGGCCATATTCCAATGGACCAGATCGAGATGAACGTTCGCCGCATGAAGGAAATTTGTGGTGAGGCTCCTTTCTACACGCTTGGTCCACTTGTCACCGACATCTCACCCGGGTACGACCACATATCGAGTGCGATTGGTGCTGCGATGATAGGGTGGTTTGGCGCGGACATGCTCTGCTATGTCACTCCCAAGGAGCACCTCGGACTTCCAAATGCTGAAGATGTCAGGAATGGAGTAATTGCGTACAAGATTGCCGCGCACGCAGCGGACATTGCTCGCGGACGAAAGGGTGCACGCGACCGGGACGACGCTCTTTCGCGCGCCCGCTACAGCTTCGACTGGAAGGAGCAGTTTCGCCTGAGCCTGGATCCGGAGCGCGCGCAGGAATATCACGACGAAACTCTCCCCGCCGAGTATTTCAAGAGCGCAGAGTTCTGTGGAATGTGCGGCCCGCGTTTTTGTTCGATGCACCACAGCCGGACTATCGAGGAAGGAATTGCCCAGCTCGCCCGCGAGATGGAATCCGGGCCCGTCGACACTGGTTCCGAAAGGGAGGTAGTACCGGCCTAGTGAGAATCGGGGAAGGCGCGGTCGCGGCGATTCTATTCTGGGTTGCCGCTGCCTGCTACCGGCCGCCCGCTCCAGTTGCCCTTCCGCCGACGCCGGCTTCGCTTGAGGCGGAAGACGTGGAATACCTGGAACGCAATCCGCTCATGGTTCCGGTTGAAGGCGTGAGGCCCGACCAGGTTCGCGATTCATTCAGCGAAGCGCGGGACGGCCAGCGCGTTCACTCTGCGACCGATATCCTGGCGCCGCGCGGGACGCCGGTACTTTCCGTCGGCCGGGGTCGCGTATTTCGAATGTCTCAAAACGCGCTCGGAGGCATCACGATCTACACCCTCGATGAATCCGGGAAGTTCGTGTACTACTATGCTCATCTCGAGCGGTATTCTGATGCGGCGACAGTGGGGTTGGAGTTGCGGGCGGGTGATGTGCTGGGTTACGTCGGAACCAGCGGGAACGCCCCGCCGGACACTCCCCATCTGCATTTTCAGGCGATGAAAATCAAGCCGGGGAATAAACCCTGGTGGTCTGGTACACCAGTGGATGTTCGGCCATTCTTCAAGATCGAAGGAAAACGAGGGAGATAAAATGGGCGCAGGCATCGCGGCAGCAATTGCGATGAAGGAAAAACGGCTGATTCAGCATTTCCGCGATTTGGGCGCGGTGTCACCCGACAGTGCAAAGTCCGTTGCTGAACTCCGGATTGATGAAAATTTCATCTTCCGTCGGCTGCACCGTCGCGCTGTTATCCGGCAGGTGCATGAAGGCGAGTACTATCTCGATGAAGACGTCTGGGAAGCGGTCAGAAAAACGCGGCACCGGATCGCATTTCTTATCGTCGCGATGATTATCATCGGACTTATCATGCTGTACCTGAATAACGGCTCACATGGGGCACCACTAACGTGAAGGGAAAAGAGCGCGCGGAACTTCGCTCGGAGGCGCATCACCTGTCGCCAACGGTTCACGTCGGGCAGCACGGGTTATCTCCATCGCTCATCAAATCGCTGGATGATGCGCTCCGAACGCATGAACTCGTGAAGGTTAAGCTTCAGCCGCGCGCGGAACTGGAGCCGCGGGATGCCGCAGGGTCACTGGCAAGCGCCACGTCTTCCGATGTGGTTCAGGTAATCGGGCGCACAGCGACGTTCTACCGTGAGAATCCGGATCTCAAGCGCAAAGTCGGCGAGCTACCGCCCTGGCGGCGATAGCAATTGAGGGCGCATGCCCGCAACTGAACCACTAGCTACTGCAGTCCTTGTTACTGTCATCGGGGTCCTGCTCGGCGTAAGCGTTCTTTTCAGCAGGGCGTCCGAGCGGAGCGGCGTTCCCGTTGCTCTGATATTCCTGCTTATCGGGATAGTTGCGGGCTCGGAAGGAATCGGGGGAATTGCTTTCGAGAGTTATGAGGCAACGGCCAGGCTTGGAACCCTGGCACTTCTCCTCATCTTGTTCGACGCAGGACTGAACACTCCCGTCCAATTGCTACGAAAGTACGTCGCACCAGCCGCGGTGCTTGCAACGGTTGGTGTCACCGGAACAGCGTTACTCGTTGCAGCGGCCGCGCACGCGCTCGGGTTTCCGTGGACCTTTGCGCTCGTGCTTGGCGCTGTTGTCTCGCCTACTGACGCTGCGGCAGTTTTTTCCGTCTTGCGTAACAGCGGCATCCACCTGAAGCGGCGCGTTGGGCTCACGCTGGAAGCCGAGTCGGGATTGAACGATCCGATGGCGGTGATACTCACAACTGTCCTGACTGCTAACCTGCTCGCCCCCGGTGACATGGACGGGCTGCACGTTGGAGGCGAGGTTCTCCTCCACATTGCAGTAGGCGCTGCATTTGGGGTGGGAATTGGATTCGGGGGCCGCTGGATACTGGGAAAAGTGAGGCTTGCTGCCGGCGGTTTGTATGTCGCCCTGATGGTTTCGTTTGCGCTGCTTTCGTTCGGCGCGCCGACAGTTTTGGGCGGCAGCGGATTTCTGTCAGTTTATATCGCAGCGGTGATCCTGGGAGATGGAGAGTTGCCATACCGCGCCGGAATCC
>JACDDZ010000208.1 GCA_013816695.1 Gemmatimonadaceae bacterium | reverse complement strand
CGCACAGTGCCTGTTGTGAAATGCATGATGTGGAGCGGTATGAAGAGCAGCAGCAGAAACCCGCCAACTCTCATCGAGCGGGACGCGAGCGTTCCAACCTGCGGGTCCCGCTTTGTGTATCCGACGGGACGCGCTGCGCGGCTCCGCGCAGTGACCTGCACGGCCGCGACGATGTGCAGTATCACGGCGACTATCAGCGTCAACCGCATGATCCAGAGCAGCTCGCCCGTGCTTTTGAGGAAATGCGAGTACGCGTTGATTGCTTCGGGCCCGCGGAACACGAGCAGGTTACCGGCTGCGTGTGCAATCACGAAGAGGACACCGATTACTCCGGTGACCCCCATGATCGTCTTCTTCCCGACGCTCGATCCGTAAAAGGAGCGCAGCCTTCCCATCTGCCTAGAGTTTTACTGCAGACATCGGCTCGCGCACTGCTTCCGCACTGCGCGTGAGTGCCTCTCTCTCCTCAGCCGTAAGTTCGACCTCGAAGATCTTCTCCAGTCCATTCCGTCCCAGCTTGCACGGAACGCCGAGGAAAAGCCCATTCATGCCGTACTCACCTTCGAGCCACGCTGCGCACGGAAGGATGCGACGCTGGTTGTGAACGATTGCTTCCGCCATCTGAACTGCTGCAGCCGACGGTGCGTAATAAGCGGAGCCCGTCTTCAGGAACTTCACGATTTCGGCACCGCCATTGCGCGTCCGATCCACAATTGCGTCGATCGTCGCTTTAGGCAGTAGCTGCGTGATGGGTATTCCACTCACGCTGGTATACGACACCAGCGGAACCATTGTATCGCCATGGCCACCCAGCACCATCGCCTGGATGTCGCGCACGGAAACGTCCAGCGCGTCAGCTAGGAAAGCACGATAGCGCGCCGTATCGAGAACTCCTGCCATGCCGAGGACTCGTTCACGCGGGAAACCGGTAACCTGCTTTGCGACGTAGGCCATCACGTCGAGCGGGTTCGAAACCATGATAATGATCGAGTCCGGCGAGGTGCGCTTGATCTGCTCGGAGACCTGCTTGACGATACCGGCATTCGTGTTGAGCAGGTCGTCGCGCGACATCCCGGGCTTTCGGGCGATACCGGCAGTGATAATCACGATTTCAGAATCGGCCGTCTCTTCGTAGCCGTTGGTTCCGATGATCCGGGAGTCAAAGCCTTCGATTGGAGCCGACTGCCACTGGTCGAGTCCCTTTCCCTGCGGGACACCTTCAGCGATATCAACGAGGACTACCGTCCGGGCGAGTTCCTTCTCTGCTACACGCTGCGCAGTTGTCGCGCCGACATTTCCCGCGCCGACTACGGTGATTTTGTTTACCATTTTTTCATTTGTGGAGAGTGTCCTTCAAAGTTATTCAGGTGGATACTGTGGGCAAAGGTGCTCGCCATGAATAAACCGACACTAAAGCTGCTTGCTACAAGCTGACGCTACTAGCTACTGGCTGGCTAACAGCTAATAGCGTCAGCTAGTAGCTAGAAGCTTTAGTTGCAGTTGACCTTACCCACCAACTTGCGAAAGCGCTCTCAATCCCCCGACTTTCATCTGTAGCAACTCATGCTCGGCGGGCTTGTCCGCCAGCGCTTGGCGGACCAGCGGCTCCAGTGGGAATCCCGCGCGAAGCGCATCACGAAGGTTCACCTCGTGATCACCGAATAAGCATGTGCGCAGCCGGCCGTCAGCAGTCAGGCGAACCCGATTGCAGCTTCCGCAGTATGTATGGGTAATTGGGGTAATCACGCCGATGCTCCCCTTCGCACCTTCGAGCCGGTAGTACCTCGCGGGTCCGTTGCTGCGTGTCGGTGCGTCCGTCTCGACAACGTCACCCATGGCGCTTAGCCGGTTCAGGATCTCGTCGGTGGGCACCACATGGTCCCATGTGAGATCCCGCATTTCGCCTACCGGCATAAGTTCGATAAACCGGACGTGCCAATCATTCGCGTAAGTCAGCGCGGCGAAATCCTCGATCTCGTCATCGTTCGTCCCCCGAATGACCACGCAGTTGAGCTTGATTGGACCGAGCCCGGCGTCTTCAGCGGCACGGGCCGAATCGATGGGACTGAATCCGAGATCCCGCCGCGCAATTGCCCTGATTCGATCGGGGCGAAGAGAGTCGACACTCATGTTCACTCGATCGAGTCCCGCGCTTGCAAACTCCCTGGCGAGTTGCGGGAGCTTCACTCCGTTGGTGGACAGCGAGATATCGGTGATTTCGGGAATCGCTCGAATCATTCCAATCAAACGGGTCAGGTCGGGGCGGATCGTCGGCTCTCCGCCAGTGATACGGATTCGCTTCAATCCGAGCGGAGCAAGCTCCCCCACCAGCGATGCGATTTCTTCATAGCTCAGGATGTCGGTCTTTGGCAGCCACTGAAGACCCTCGAGCGGCATGCAGTATACGCAGCGGAAGTTGCACCGGTCGGTGACCGAGATGCGCAGGTACTCGATCGTCCGGCCGAGTGAATCGATGAGCGTCATTGTGGCTGCGGCGCTCCGGTTCCGGCGTGCACCCAGTCGCGCGAGCCGTCGGAATAGTGCTCACACTTCCAGATGGGCACCCGCGTCTTCAACTCTTCTATGATGTAACGCACTGCGTCCAATGCCGGCGCCCTTCGCTCATGTGAAACGACAATTGCAACGCTCGCCTGGCCCACTGCAACGAATCCTGTGCGATGCTCGACGACAATCTCCTGCGTGCCGAAGTTCGATGACGCCTCACTTACGATTGCGCCCATTTCCTTCTCCGCCATCGCTCGGTACGCGCTGTAGTCTATACCCGTGACCGGCTTTCCGTCGTTCGTGGACCTGACGGTACCAAGAAAAGAGGCAACGGCACCCTGACTGTCACCGGAGACTTCGCGAGTGAGCGCGCCAACGTCAATCACTTTTTCCACAAGGGATGCCCGCATTAGCCGCCCGCGACCGGAGGAATGACAGCAACCTCGTCCCCCGCCTTGAGAACCAGGTCGGGCCTCGCGTAAACGAGATTGACCGCGATCAAAGGTTTAGGAGGGAGCCTGTCGGCACCGGGAAAAGTCGAAAGCGCGGCCATAAGTGCTTCCACGGTCGCATGTTCCGGCAATGTTAGCTCAAGTGACTTGGCGCCAAGGGCTTCGGCGTAAGACGCGAACAGCTGGACGGTGATAGTCACCAGCTAGTGCTGTCTAACTCTTTGTCGCTCTTAGCTGTCGTGCTGGCTGCTTCCGACAGCATCCGGCTCGGCGCCGGCTACAAGAGCGCGCAGCTCCTTTGAAGGCTTGAACACTGGGACTGGACGCGCGGAAACCTCTACAGGAGAACCAGTTCGGGGATTCCGAGCCATGCGAGTCTTGCGGCGACGAATCTTGAATGTGCCGAAACCGCGAACTTCAATGTTCTCCTGACGCTCCAAGGATTCCTTGATGGCGTCGAGAAAAGCATCGACAACGCGCGCACAATCTTTCTTCGAAATCATCGGCCCGGCAGTCTGGGCGATCTGAGTGGTCACCCGTTCGACTAGGTCAGCTTTCGTCATTAAAACGCCTCAAGTGACGCCCCAGGTGCAGCGTAAGTCTTTCTAAGTTATGACGTTACTGGATGGGTGTCAAGCGAAAGCGAGCTAGCTTCCCCGGCTTTCAACCGCTTGCAGAAACTCCGCAAACAGAGGTCTCGCGTCGTGTGGACCGGGTGCAGCCTCGGGATGGTACTGCACTCCAAAGACTGGAAGATCACGGTGGCGGAGCCCTTCAACCGAGCCGTCGTTGAGGTTCACATGGGTCACTTCGAGGTCGGTCTTGCCCTCTATCCCCGCCTCGGAGCCTCGAACGGCGAATCCGTGGTTCTGGGAGGTGATAAGTACCCGTC
>JACDDZ010000207.1 GCA_013816695.1 Gemmatimonadaceae bacterium | reverse complement strand
ACAGTAACAAGCGAATGATTTTTGGCGGCGACATCCGCGGCGCCGGCGAGCGCTTTCCTGAAGCCGTCCACATTCCCGATTGCCCAGTCCGCATGGACGCATACCATCACCGCATCACTTGCGTCGCGGCGCTCGATTTCTGCGGCGGCCCAGGTAAGGGCTGCAGCCGTTCCTGCGGGTTTCGGCTCCGCAATGACATTACTCCGCGGAACAGACGGACACGCATCGCGCACAGCCTCAGCCAGTGATGCGTTGGTAAGGATGAGCGTCCGTTCCGGTGGCGCGATCGCGGAAACGCGGTCGAGGGTGTCCACGAGCAGTGGCTTGTGGCTGATCAGCGGAAGAAGCTGCTTTGGAAGTGAGGGCGAACTAATAGGCCAGAAGCGCGAGCCTACGCCTCCCGCAAGCACTACAATCCAACGACTCAAACTATTTCGCCCGCCTCTTCTTCACCTATGCCAGTCAATCGTGCGACCAGCGCATAGAGCTTCTTCGGACTGAATGGCTTGGTGAGAAACTCGGTGGCGCCGCTCTTCATTGCATCTTTCTGACGCTGGTCTTCTCCCGCTGCGGTGAGGATTACGCAGGGCAGGTCCTTCCATTCGGCCCGTCGGCGCACGAACTCCAGGACGTCCATTCCGCTCTTGCGCGGCATCATCAGGTCAAGCAGGACACAGTCAATGTCGCTTTCCCGCTCAAGCACATCGATAGCTTCCTGGCCGTCATAGGCGAGCGTCACGCGAAACGGCCCGTTTTCGAGCTTCATCTTGATGATGCGCCCAATGTGCGGTTCGTCGTCTGCGACGAGAATGTGGCGTTGGCCGCCCGGATTTTCGCTCACTTGTGGGAACCCGTTGAAAGAGGCGAGTCGGAATGCAACTATTCCGGGGCTTTCAGGTACTGAATAAGGCGTTGAGCTCAATCGAAGTCAAGCCATGCTCGCTTGAACTGACGGCCTTTAGAGGGTATTCTTTCTGATTCCTCCTGCATGCGTTTCCACTCTCAAAAGTCAATGAACTTTCGCAGTTTACGTCCAGTCGCAGCTTTCGCAGCCCTGGCCATCACCGCCTGTAGCGATTCGCTCGGCCTGAAGGCGACCACGGGCACCGCAACCGATTCATTCACTGTGTATGCCCTTACAGGTACGCCTGCGACTTTTCCATCCACGTATATCGCGGCCGGCCGTTCTGTTGGCGTCATCGATGGCACCGGCAATTTCGACGTTGCGTTCGACATCAATTCCGATGGCAAGGTCGTCATTTACCCTATGCGCCTCGTTGTCTCCCCGATCACGGTCTTTCGTGATGTCGGATTGCTGAAGGGAATCGGGACGTTCGATGCTATCGAACGAGCGCCCAGCATTGGGTACCTGACTGACAAAAGCGTTGTGCTTGTGCCGGGCGAGGTCGCAATTCTGCAGACGGCCAGAAACACAGGCAACGACGTATGCCTTTACGGAATTTCGCCGTACATTTTCGCGAAGATCGGAATCGACAGCATTGACCTCAGGAACCGCTCGATTTTCTTCAAGGCGACTGTGAATCCGAATTGCGGGTTCCACTCCTTCAAAGCGGGTATCCCAGCGGACTGATGCACGATCTACGGATAATCCGTGAACAAATCGAGCTTCTTCGCGATGGAATGCGCCGCCGCGGGAAGCTCGATTCGCTTGCGCAGGCTATTGACCGCGCCGAGCAGCTCGAGGGAGAGCGTCGCACCACCATCCAGGCGGTGGAAGAGCGCAAGAGCGCACGCAACGCGGCCACCCGCGAGGTTGCGCAGCTAAAGAAGGCAGGACAGGACGCGTCCACCCAGCAGCAGCGTTCGCGCGACCTGGGGGAGGAAATCGCGCGACTGGAATCCGACCTCGCTGCCGCAGAAGGTGCGCTTACTCAGATATTGATGGAACTGCCCAATATCACGCTGGACGATGTCCCGGCCGGTGGTGAAGAAGCCAACAGCGTGATCCGCGAGTGGGGAACCAGGCGCACTGCCGCAACGAAGCCGCACTGGGAAATTGGTGAAGCGCTGGGCCTGATCGATTTTCAGCGCGGCGCAAAGATTTCAGGATCGGGATTTATTGTTTTCCGGTCTGCAGGTGCCCGGCTTGTTCGCGCGCTGATCAACCTCATGCTCGATGTTCATTCCCGCGAGCATGGATACGAAGAGACGTGGGTCCCAATAGTCGTGAATCGCGCTGCCATGACCGGAACGGCACAGCTTCCCAAGTTCGAGGAAGACATGTATGGCCTGAAGGACGAGGACATGTTCCTCATCCCGACGGCTGAGGTTCCACTCACGAATCTTTACCGTGAGGAAATCATTCCTGCATCGGAGCTTCCGAAAGCACTTACCGCATACTCTCCATGCTTCCGCCGTGAAGCGGGATCACATGGAAAGGACACCCGCGGCCTGCTGCGAGTGCACGAATTTGACAAGGTGGAAATCGTTCGTTTCTGTGCGCCCGACGATTCCCGTGCCCAGCTCGAGCTGCTTACGTCCCACGCCGAAAAGATCGTGCAGCGCCTGGAACTGCCATACAGGGTAGTCCTGCTCGCAGCGGGGGATACAGGATTCGGAAGTGCACGCACTTACGACCTGGAAGTGTTCTCGCCCGGGGTGGATAAATGGCTCGAGGTGTCGTCATGCAGCACGTTCGGGGACTTTCAGGCGCGCCGGGCAGGCATTCGCTTCCGTCCCGCAGACGGAGGCAAGCCACAGTTCGTCCACACGTTGAACGGCTCGGGTCTCGCGTTGCCCCGAATCATTGCGGCCCTTCTCGAACACAACTTGAATGAAGATGGGTCGGTCAATGTTCCACAGGCGCTTCGTCCGTATCTGGGCGTCGATCGGCTGACCTGATTTACATGCGCCGGAGCGCTCCGGTAGTTCTTGTCATCGTCGGAGTGGCGCTCCTCCTCGGCTGGTACGTGCTGTACACGCGCAGCCTTGTTCGCGACCTTCGACGTGAGGCGTCCCGAGTGGGTCTCATGTATGCGCGTGTGTACGACGGGCTGAACGATCCCAGCGCCGAGGCCGCGAATACGGCGCTTCTCGATCTTTCCGGCCACATTCGAGAGTCCGGGGTGCCTGTGATTCTTACCGATCCCCAGGGCAACCCGACTGCCGCCGTAAATCTTCCTTTCGACGAACCGCTCAATTCGCCGCGAGTTAAGGAGTACATGCGCGAGCTCGACCGGGAGAATCGTCCGCTTGTCGAGAAAGACGTCGGCACAGTCCATTTTGGAAACACGCCGCTCGTTCGCGGGCTTACAATTATCCCGCTGCTGCAGACGATGCTCATAGTGATGTTCCTTGCGGCCGGAGCTTATGCGCTCCGCACTCGCGGCCGCGCCGATCGCGAGAAGATATGGGCGGGAATGGCACGCGAGTCTGCCCACCAGCTGGGAACCCCGCTTTCAAGCCTGAGCGGGTGGATTGAGCTGCTTCGCGAGGCCGCAGACGATCCAATGACCGCCACGGCTCTCTCACACATGGAATCGGACCTGGTCCGGCTTCAGCGCGTGGCCAATCGCTTCGAACGCATTGGCCGGCCTCCCAAAAAAGAGAAAGTGGATATCGGAGAACTTTCGGAAAGAGTCGCGGCGTATTTCCGCGCGCGGGTGCCCACTCTCGCACATCGCGTGAATGTGCAGTCCAGCCGGAGCGGCGAGCTGGTGTTCGACGCCGATCCGGTGCTCATGGAATGGGCCATCGAAGCCCTCACAAAGAACGCGATAGATGCCCTGGCCGGCTCGCCTGGCAATGTCCGCATTTTTGCCAAGGCAATGCCTGAGGGTCGCCTGCGGGTGCGAGTGGAAGATGATGGGCCGGGGATTCCGCGCGAGCTGCGC
>JACDDZ010000206.1 GCA_013816695.1 Gemmatimonadaceae bacterium | reverse complement strand
GTCGTCAACTGTGTAGTTGTTGAGCAGCAGACTGAACACGAGAGGCTGCGCGTCGGCGGTGTTTATGTATCCCGAGAGCGAACGCGCATTTCCAATCGAACCGGTTTTCGCCCGGAGGTTGTTGGCGGCGGGCGTGTTCTTGAGCCTCTTGCGCAGTGTTCCAGGTCCGCCCGGCGTTGCGAGGGATGCAAGAAAGACCTCGCGGTATTCAGGACGCAGCATCACGACGAGTGTTCGAACGACCGTCTCCGGCGAAATCAGGTCGCGCCGCGCGAGACCGCTTCCATCGGCAATCTGGAATCCGTCTTTCTCGATTCCCCATGCAAGGAGCTGGCGCTCGACTACAGCGATGCCGCTGTCGGGGAGTCCGTAGCCGGTTTTCTCGAGGCCGAGAGTGCGCAGGAGAATTTCCCCGGTCTGGTTCTGCGAAGGGTTTTCAAGCACAAAGAGGATGTCTTTCAAGGGGAGCGAGCGGAACTCGAAGATTGTACGCAGGCCGGTTGTGTCTGCACGCATCGTCGAATCGCCGGGGCCGCCGCTTACCTTGATGCCGCGCTCGCCCAGCGCCCGGTGCAGGTAGAACATGTATGACTTGAGCGGCTGCTTCGACACAACTTCAACGAGAGTGTCCTTGCCGGCTTTTGTCTTCGCGGGGACTTTGTCCATTCCCTCGCTGTAGTTCAGCTCGTCAACAGGCGCAGCGTAGTAGTCATCGAGATAGCCGAGCTCCCACCCGTATCCATAGTTTGTTCCCGGGAAAGCATCTCCTCCAGGAACCAGCTTTCCATCAATTCGTGTGATTCCGTGTGCGCCGAGCGAGTCTGCCATGTCCCGCAGTGCATTCATCGCATCGTTCGTCCGCATGCGATCGCTCACAGTTGGATCACCATTGCCTATGACGACAAGGTCCCCTTTCAAGACCCCTTTCGTTACGGTTCCCCGGGACGCGAACCGGGTGGTATAGCGGTAATCGGGTCCGAGCTGGGCGAGCGCGACTGCGCCGGTGATGATCTTCATGTTGGACGCGGGCATCATGATCTTGCTCGCGTTCCTGGAATACAGCGTGTCCCCTGTCACTGGATTGACGATGAGCACGCCAAAGTGTGCGTTCCTGAACTTCGTGTTCGACACGAGCGAGTCGATGTCATGCCGCAGCACGTCGATCGGCTGCATCGCAATCAGTACGGGCTGGACCGGAAGCGACGTGCTCACTACCGTCTGTTGTGTCGGCGCGCATGCGGCGCCAAAAAGGACCGCCGCAAGCAACACGGGGCGCATGGTTCTAGTTCCCGCCACGATATGTCGCACTGAGTGTGTCATCCTCTGCAATGGTTACGCTCTCGAGTTTGAGATCCGGGGTAAGTCCAGCCTGAAGTTTCTCGAAGATGAAACGTGCAAGATTTTCCCCGGAGGGAATCAGCTTGCCTTCCCCGAACTCGGGGATGTCCAAATTGATGTTGCGATGATCAAAGCGCTGGTGCACCTCGCGATAGAGCAGGGCATCGAGCATCCCCAGGTCAGCAACGAAGCCGGTATCAGCAGCAATGTCACCGTTCACCGAAACGTCACACGTGTAACTGTGTCCGTGAAAGTTCGGCCAGGCACATGCGCCAAAGGTCTGCTCATTCCTTTCACGGGACCAATCCGGCCGGCTGTACCGGTGCGCCGCAGAGAAGCGAGTACGTCGAGTAAGGGAGGCTTTGGCCATTCGGCAAATTTAAGCTCCGGCTGAACGTTTCGGCGGGTTCGCGCGTAACAATGGGAAATGAAGTCGCAGGGAAATGAAGTCGCGCACAATCCAGGAGGATCAGTAAATGAACAGAAGGTCCGTTATGCTGGTTTCGCTTTCCGCAGCAGCACTTCTCTTATCGGCTGCGGCTTTCTCGGTGGTACCGGCCGCTTTCACGTTTGTAGTTGCCGAAGACGGCAATACCGCTCGCTATCGGGTGCGCGAGCAGCTTGCAGGTTTCGACCTTCCCAATGACGCGGTCGGCGAAACGTCAGCCGTAAGTGGATCGATAGCTCTCGATAGATCCGGTAATGTGATTCCCGAAGCTTCGCACATACTGGTCGGAGTCGCCGGCTTGAAGAGCGACAAAGAGCGGCGCGACGGGTTCATCAAGCGACGGGTTCTGCAGGCAGACAGCTTTCCCAACGTTGAGCTGGTTGTGACCAGGATCAACGGGCTCAAGCTTCCAGTCCCGAAGTCGGGAACGCGTTCATTCACGCTCGACGGGTTACTAACAGTTCACGGCGTGACGCGGCCGACCAAATGGATTGTGAAGGCGGCCTTCACCGACAGTATCATGACGGGAAGCGCATCCACCAGATTCACGTTCTCTGATTTTGGATTGAGCCAGCCCCGAGTACCGATAGTGCTGAGTGTAGCTGACACGATCGGCCTCGAGTACGACTTCAAGCTGCGCAAAAAGCGCTAGCTGCTAGCGTTCGTCGGGTGACGACTCGTTGCCGCTGAATCCTTCGGGTGTTGGTGATTCCGGCGGAACCCAGGGAATCGCTCCCTCAATCGATTTTTGAACATCGGTAGTTCCTTCCACCTCGGCGAGAATGTTTTCGTGGAGGTGCTCTGCTTCAGCGCTGAACGGAAGCGCGCGGTCGCCGAGAAGCAGTCCTTCGGTGGCCTGCTCGTCTGCGTTGTGATCGTCGATCGCCTCGGGACTGGTCGCGCGGCGAATCGGGTCCACCACGAGCTCATTCTCGAACTCGACAATGCCGATCTGGTCGGTGATGACATGCTCGGCGATCCGTACCTCGGATTCAGTGCCGACCCTCCCTGACAGGTTGAGCACGCCATCGCGAACGATGACGGTTATGTCTTCCGGATCGAGTCCTTCGTGTTCATCCAGGCGATCGCGCACAAGCTGGCGCAGTTCGCGATCAGAAAGATTCTCGATGTCGCTGATGTTTTCGAAATCCGATTCCATTTTTCCTCCGGTGCCGACGAGTTCAAATGTTGAACCCGTGTGAATCGGCGACTACCGGAAGAACAGGTAAGACAGGCCCGCGGTTATCGAGGGATTGCTCTTCCAGAAGCTCTTCGCCTGTCCCGATGGAATCACCGTCGTGTTGTCGCTCGCCGATGTTGAGTATTCGGTTGGATAGCGAATCTGGTACATGTGCGTTCCGCCATCCACGCGAATCTGGATCCGTTCCGTCGGCAGGATGCGAAGTCCGCCACCGAATGAAAACGCAAAGGTGGTGCCGAATTTATACGGGTCCTTTTCCACCTTGCTGTTGAGTGTGGAAGCCACTCCAGCGCCCACAGCCAGCGAGGGAACGATCCCGTGAAAGCTGCGCTGACCGGTGAGGTTCACTGAAACGCCGAGGTCAGCCAGGTAAAGCGGAGTTTTCGACACACCGAGAAAGCGGGAAGCGACTGGTTTTGTGGGGTCCAGAGCGCGGCGCTCGGAGAAAACCCGCGAGCCGCGCACGTACAACTGGGCTGGACCGCCGACGGTGATTTCATACCGTGCGCCCACCATCGGACCACTGCGCGGCGCAACCGCTGCCGGCTCCGTGCCCGCCTTGAACTGCCCGCCAAAAACCGTGAGCTCCTGACGGTACTCGAGGTCGGTAAATGGGCTTCTGCTGGTTGGATACCCGACTTGCGGCGCGCCGCCGGTCTGGGCAACCGCGATAAACGGAGTCGTCAAAAAAGCAAAAACACAAATGAGATTCTTCAATCCAACACTCCAAGATTTGCGCCGGTCATTTCTGCCGGCTGCTCTACGCCTAGCATGGACAATATAGTCGGGGCAACATCGCAGAGCGCGCCGCCCGCGCGCAAAGCGTGCTCGAGAGTGCCATCAACTACGACAAATGGAACCGGACTCGTTGTGTGCGCTGTGTGCGGTCCGCCGGTCACGGGGTCGATCATCTGCT
>JACDDZ010000006.1 GCA_013816695.1 Gemmatimonadaceae bacterium | reverse complement strand
GGATCGTGGACGTCCAGTCCGATGCCATGTCCCAGTCCATGCATGTAATACAGGAAGTACTGTGGGCACTGGCGGCTGGCGGCAGCATCACAGTCATAGGTTGCCGAGGGTGATTCCGTGAGCCCGAGCCGCGCAAGACCGGCCGCAAGCACGACATTCGACGAATCGGTCATGTCTCGTGCAAGCGCTCCGACCTTCGCCTGACGCTCCGCCGCCGCCTGTGCGTCCCGAACGATCTGATAAATGGCGCGCTGATCTGCCGTAAACTTTCCACTTACCGGAATGGTTCGCGTAACGTCGGCGGCGTAACCGCGATAGGAAGCGCCGATGTCCATCACTACAGTCTCGCCGGCGTTCATGAAGCGATCGTCAACGTTGTAGTGCAGTGTCGTCGAGTTCGGGCCAGATCCTACGATCGTGGAGAAGGAAGGCCGGTCGGCGCCGTTGCGACGAAAGGTGTACTCAATGAGTGCCTGAACCTCGAACTCGTTCATGCCGGGTTCGGCAAATCGCATCGCTTCCCGCTGAGCGATCACCGTGATGTCCACAGCCTTGCGAATCATCTCGAGCTCGGCGGCACTCTTTACGCGGCGCAGTTCGTTAACCTTTGCGTTCACGTTGACGACGTTGAGATTGGGGTGTCTAACCCTCAATGCTTTCACAAACTGATCATCGGGACTCAATAGCGACTGACTTGCCGCGATATTTCCGACAACGTACAAGGTGCTGTCAACGGCCAGGAGAGAATCGAGATAGGCGATCAGGCCGGACGTTTCGCGCGCTGCGAACCCCATTGTCCTGGCTGCACCGGCTATGCCCAGCCGGCTTCCGGTCCAGACCTCACGCGAGGGATCGCGAGGTTCCACGAAAAGTGTGGTTACCACGCCCGCATCCGTCTTCTTCATCACCAGGGCTGCGCCCGGCTCCTTCAAGCCAGTCAGGTAGTAGAAATGAGGATTCTGGAAAAATGAAAGGAAATCCTGCTCCGGCTCCCCGCTTCCAAATGCAATCAGAATTCCATTTCCAATTGCGGCGGCAAGGTTGGTTCTGTGCGTGGCGTATTCCGACTGTGGGATTTGCGCGGTTACGGTTGATGCTGCCGTAAGAGTAAGTGCAATTGAGAGTAGGAGGCGCTTCATACGAATTTGATCGGTTGAGGTTTTACGTGGCGTTCGACTGCGCCGCAAGCGCAGTCGAACACCTACTTGAGCAGTGATTTCGCAATGGTCTGCAGCTGCATGTTCGAGGTGCCTTCGTAGATCGCTCCGATCTTCGCATCTCTATAGTATTTCTCGACCGGGTAGTCCTTCGTGTATCCGTATCCGCCGAAGAGTTCTACGCACAGCGACGTGACCCGCTCACAAACCTGCGATGAATAGAGTTTGGCCATCGCTCCCTGGCGCGCGATATCCTGTCCGGCATCCTTGAGCCGCGCGGCGTTGTAGACCATGAGGCGCGCAGCCTCAAGCTCGGTCGCAGCCTGCGCATACTGGAACTGAATGCCCTGGAACTGTGAAAGCGATTTTCCGAACTGTTTACGCTCGGCTAGATAATCGCGCGTCGCGTCGAGCGCGCCCTGTGCGACGCCGATCATCTGGGCTCCGATGCCGATGCGTCCTTCGTTCAGTGTCTCGATCGCGATCTTGTATCCCTGTCCAACTGGTCCGAGCACATTTTCCTCCGGCACTTCACAGTCGTCCAGAATCAGCTCCACGGTGCTCGAGGCGCGGATACCGAGTTTGTCTTCCTTCTTGCCGACGCTGAATCCCTTGAAGTCGCGCTCCACTATAAACGCGGTAATGCCTTTGTAGCCGGCCTCGGAGTTCATGTTCGCGAAAACGACGTAGATGCCAGCCTCGGCACCATTTGTGATCCAGAGCTTCTGACCATTCAGGATCCAGCGGTCACCCTTCTTTTCAGCCCGGGCCGCGAGCCCGAAGGCGTCCGAACCGGAACCCGATTCCGACAATGCATAGGCACCGACCTTCTCTCCGGTCAGCTGGGGCAGATATTTCGACTTCTGCTCCTGGTTCCCGTAACGGTTAATGGGGTAGTTGACGAGGGTATTTTGGACGTCAACCAGGATGGCTGCGGCAGCGTCGATTTTGCTGATCTCCTCGACGGCCAGCGTGACCATGAAAAGCGACCCTCCAGCCCCGCCGAACTCTTCAGGGACCTCAATGCCCATGAGGCCCATCTCGAAGTATTTCGGGAGCAGGGTCGGGTCGAGTCTGGCTGCACGCTCCATTTCCATAACTCGGGGGCGAACCTCCTCCTCGGCGAAGCCTGCCACGGCCTCGCGGAACATCATTTCTTCTTCTGTCAGTATGGTCAGTGGAGCGTTCATGAGGCTGAAACGGAGGTAGGGTGGAGAATTGGAAGATACCTGACCGCATGGAAAAACTCGACCATATGCAAGCTCAACATTAGTATTGTATCGCCGATACATATGAATAACGGACATCTTGCTCTAGCGCTCTCCCGAACCGTCACCACGAACCTGCGACGGCTCGCGATCCTCGTCGCCTTCACTTTCGCGATGGGATTCGTGAGACTTGTCGCGTTCCCGGTTCCGCTTCGCGCCTTTGGGCTGTTTGCGGTCTGGATTCTGGCATCGGCGATCTACCATGCAATCCTGAAGCGTGGCCACGCTTCGACACGCGCCGTCGATACGCTCCAGACGCTGGCGTTCATCATCGATCTGACCTTCCTCACCGCGATGTACTCCTTCGTTGGAGGCGGCTGGTGGATGGGTGCGACGATACACGCAGTCATCGCGATGGCGGCCTTCGCGTCGCTGCCGAGACGGAGAGCCCAGATTGTAGCTGTTTACGCAGTATTTGCTTTTGTCGTAATGCTCTTCTCACAAGCCGCCGGCTGGACAGAGCTCTGGCCTTTCCTGGGCGTGCAAACCATTCGCGGTAACTATAGCTTCGTGCTCGCCGCGTCTTTGTTCGGCGGATTTGCGCTCATCGCCGGTGCATACGTGCAGGATCTTTTTGTCCGGATCATGCGCCGCTCGCAGGAGCGCTATCGCGTAATTCTGCAGACCGCACCCGACATCATTCTCACTACAAATCATCTTGGGATAGTTCGGTCGGCGAACGAAGCAACGTACCTGCACACCGGTTTGCCGAGCGACGGAGTCATCGGTCGTTACGTGTGGGAGCTGGTGCATCCGGAGGATGCCGAAGAGATGCGCCGCCAGGCTGAAGCGGGCCTACAGGGTGAGAGCAGGCAGTTCGAGGTGCGCTATAACGCCACCGGTGTCGGTGAGATTTGTCTGCTCTGCAACTGCAATCCAATTCGTGAAGAAGGGCGGGTGGTCGGCATCCTGCTTGTGGGTCGTGACATAACCGACCGCAAGAGTTCGGAAGAGCGTTTGCGCTCCAGCGAAATGCTGCTTGCGGAAACCCAGCGTCTTGCGAAGCTTGGCAGCTGGGAATGGGACATCGGGAAGAACACCGTTACCTGGTCGGACGAGCTATACCGCCTTTTCGGAGTCCGGAAAAACGGCAGGATCACGCTCGAGACTTTTATCGACATCGTCCACCCTGACGACCGCGAGCGCGTGCGCAAGACAGTGGAGCACACTGTCCGCACCAATGAACCATTTGCGTATAACCATCGCATCGTGACCACAGAGGGCGAAACTAAGCTTCTGTATGCTCTCGGTCATACAGTGCTCGATGAACGCGGTGAAGTGATCCGGTTGATCGGGAGTGCGCAGGATATCACCGAGCAGAGCAATCTCACGGAGCAGCTCCGTCAGGCCCAGAAGATGGAAGCAGTTGGCCGGCTGGCAGGAGGAGTGGCGCACGATTTCAATAACCTTCTCACCGTCATGGATTGCCATGTCCAGTTTTTGCTGCAGGATCTGGACGCTTCCACGCCGCAGCGACAGGATGTCGAGGCGATCAAGAAGGCCACAGAGAACGCAGCCGCATTGACGAGACAGCTGCTCGCATTCAGCAGAAAGCAGATTCTGCAGCCGAAGCTCATCAACCTGAATGACAGCATCGCCAATATCGAATCGTTGCTTGGCAGGCTGCTCGGCGAGACGGTTCAGGTAGTAACGCGACTGGATCCCGCGCTCGGTCAGATGAAAGCCGACCCCGGGCAGATCGAGCAGGTTCTGATGAACCTCGCTGTGAATGCACGCGACGCGATGCCGAAAGGTGGGACGCTCACTATCCAGACACGTGGTGTGACCGTCTCCGACATGCAGGCAAACCTGCGGCCCGGCCTCAAGCCAGGCCCGCATGCGCTGCTGGCTGTGTCGGATGTGGGTGAGGGAATTCCAGATGATGTGCGTCCCCACATCTTCGAGCCTTTCTTTACAACGAAGGAAGTGGGGCAGGGCACAGGCCTCGGCTTGGCGACTGTTTACGGAATCGTGAAGCAGAGTGGGGGAGTCATCGATGTCGTGTCGGCGCGCGGAAAGGGAAGCACATTCAATCTTTATTTTCCCCTGACTCCTGGCGATGCTCCGGAACAGGCGCAGCACTTCTCAGTAACGACCGGCCTCACGGGAACCGAGACGATCCTCCTGGTTGAAGATGCGAATGCCCTGCGCGCAGTTGCGACGAAAATTCTCACGAGCAACGGCTACAAAGTACTGGCCGCAGAAAATGGCGAGGCTGCACTTCGGGTGTTCAGGAAGAACGACGAAATGATCGACGCCCTGCTGACCGACGTAGTGATGCCGGAGTTGGGGGGACGTGAGCTGGCGGCGATAATACTCGCGGACCGGCCCGAGTTGCCGATCCTCTTCATGTCGGGCTACACCGAAACTGCGGCGCTGGGAAAGCTCGGCACTTCACGCGGACACGGTTTTATAGGAAAACCGTTCACGCCAGAAGCACTGCTGCGGCAGCTTAGGGAAGTGCTGGATCGATCCAAGGCAAGCCAAGCGCCTTAAATGCGATAACGGCGCCTTTTCAGTTCTGCGTTTTGCTGACGTTGCCGTTTTGCGTTGAACGGAGTACGGGAACGGGTTAACGGAAAACTGACAACGAGCTGTTACTCAGTTGCTGCTTCGGCTTTGATGTGGTCCCCAAAAACTTCCAGCGCCAATTCTACCTTTCCAAACGGCGCTGACACCTGGACCCCCTGCACCAACGGCCTGACGCGCTCGAGCATCTCCTTCGCGATTGCGATTCCTTCCGCAACTCCGGCTTCCTTTGACTTCGCACTCGCGCGCCGCATTCTTTCGATGATCGGCTGCGGAACCGTAACCCCGGGAACCTCGTTGGCGAGGAACTCTGCATTTCGCAGTGAAACCAGCGGCCAGATTCCCGCGATGATGGGAATGCGGGTGTGATTGATGGTGCCGAGAAAGCGTTCAAGCTGCTCGGCGTCAAACACAGGCTGCGTGATTGCGTACTCGGCGCCTGCATCGACCTTCCACTCGAAGCGGCTCAGCTCATTAGCGGGATCGATTGCGGCGGGATTGACTCCAACCCCGATTGCAAACTGCGTCGGAGCGCCGATGGGATTGCCGCCCGGATCGAGCCCACGATTGAGATTGCTGACCAGATTGGTGAGTCCAATGGCGTCGATGTCGAATACTGCGGTCGCATTCGGGTATGGACCCATCTTTGGCGGATCGCCTGTGATGAGAAGAATGTTGTGCAGTCCTGTCGCGGCCGCCCCCAGGAGGTCGCTCAACATTCCCAGCAGGTTGCGATCGCGGCAGCAGTAGTGAGTAACGGTTTCGATGCCGACGCGCTGTTCGATCAAAAGGCTGGTAAGTAGCGCGCCCATCCTGCTCTGCGCGCGCGGTCCGTCCGGAACATTGACTGCGTCAACGCCGGCCGCCTTGAGCGCCGCAGTGTCCTTGAGCATGCGCGTGGCGTCCACGCCACGAGGTGGAACTATTTCGACTGAAGTTACAAAGTCGCCGCGAGCAATCTTTGCGGAGAACCTGGAGCGATCCGCGAATGGGACCGGTGCAACTCCCTTTGGCTCGTCCGGAATTTCTGCGTGGTGCACGCGCCGGTCTTGCACGGTCTTTCGCTGGCGTGGAACAAGCGGGCGGATTCCCTCGACAATTGAGGCGATGTGTTCGGGCGTCGTTCCGCAGCATCCGCCGACGATTTTCACTCCCGCCTGGACGAGATGGTGGGCGTACGTCGCCATATACTCGGGACTTGCCATGTACATGCTGCGTCCGCTGACTTCGCGCGGCATTCCAGCGTTTGGCTGTGCACTGAGCTTGCGACGGGTAGCGGGAGACATTTTTTCGATCGCATCGAGAATTGTCTGAGGACCAACCGAGCAGTTCAGGCCAATGATGTCGGCACCGAACGCGTCCAGCGACTTGGCAATGTCCTCGGGTGAAACGCCGTAGGGCGTGAGACAGTCCGAGCCGATCGTCATCTGTGCGATTATCGGGAAGTCAGGTGCGATCTCTCTGGCTGCGAGAATCGCCTGCTCGATCTCGTGCAGGTCTGCAAACGTTTCGAGAATGAAAAGATCGGCACCCCCCTTCTTCAGTCCGTTCATCTGCTCGGCGAACATTTGCCGGGCTTCGAGGAGACTGGTAGGGCCGTATGGTTCGAGACGAATCCCAAGGGGTCCAACCGCACCAGCGACAAGAACGTCATCCTCTGCAACTTCGCGAGCGAGCTTGGCGGCCTCACGATTGATTTCGGACACCTGCGACTGGAGTCCGTACTGTTCGAGCTTCGCGCGACTTGCGCCGAACGTATTGGTCTCAATGACTTCAGCGCCTGCCTTGATGTAAGCGCGGTGGACTTCGCGAATGAGATCGGGCGCGCGAAGATTCAGCTCATCGTAACACTGATTGATGAAGACACCTTTTGCGTAAAGCTGTGTTCCCATCGCGCCGTCAAATACAACGACCTGGAATGGGTCAAGCAGTCGATCCAGCAGCGCCTTGCGATCGCTCATCGTTTTAACCCGCGCGAATGACTCGGAATTATTTCGGGGGCAGGCTCAAGAACTGGCCGCTTCCTCTCACGAAAATGCCCGTTCGCCCAGGCGAGCGGTGCAATCATAACGAACGCCAATCCGGGACCACCCCACTTCACTTTGACTCCGACAATCGCAAGCAGGAGCGACAGGGCTCCCACAATGACAAACACGACATAATGTCTACAATGAGATATCGCATCGTATGCTTCGACCGTATCCAGGCCAAGCTCCACCCGGCGGGAGTACGCATGCCGATAAAGCAGAGCAATGCAACTGAAGACAAGCATCCAGCCGACTGCGTAAATGGCGAACAACGATGCGAGCTGCTGCGTGTTTTGAATGACCACCGCGCTCTGGCCCGTAAAAGTCGAAACGAACGCACTGGACAGAAACTTCAACGGGTAGACGTAAAACAACACCGTAAACATCAGGACTGCATTTACAACAACGGTAAAATTGTCGTCGAGCGGATACCGGCGGAAAAGGCTGCGGTGTGCGGCCCAGATCAGGGTAAGGGCGGCGAAGCTCAGGGCAAATGGAATGAATCCACCGAGGTTGCCGATCAGCTGGTCATAGGTGCGAGGCACCTCAAGGCTGACGACAAGCAGGGTTGCCGCAAAAGCAATCATTGCGTCGCTGAACGCTTCGAGCCTGGCTGGCTCAGTTCGGATAGGTACCTTCATGCATCCAGCCTTGCTTCGGCAAGAGTTACCGCGCCGGCGGATGCGCGATCAACGCCAGCACTTTCGTTGACGGTTTCCGGGGCCGAAGGACTTGATCGGGACTCTTCAGCTCGGACCGCGTAGTATTTGGCTTCCGGATGATGGATGACGATTGCCGCCGTCGACTGTTCCGGCAAGAGCTGGAACGCTTCGGTCAAATCCATTCCCAGCGTTTCGCGGGCAGGCAACAGCTTGAAAACAGCGGCGTGATCGTCGAGATCCGGGCATGCGCCGTAACCCCACGAGTAGCGCTTACCCAGCGGGACCTGCAGCTCCGACTTGATACGTCGATGCATCCACTCGGCCACGGCTTCAGCAGCTTCAACTGCGAGTCCGTGCGAGTAGTACGCTTCGGTATACTCGTTTTTTGCCTGCAGCTCCTCGAATTGCCTGGTTGAAGCGTGTCCAACGGTGACGATCTGGAGCGGAATTACATCGACATCACCTGACTCGACAGAACGCACATAATCGGCGAGACAGAGGCGCTCGCGTCCGACCATTCGCGGAAAATGGAAGCGTGCAATTTCGCGCAGCGATCCACCGTCGCTGCTGTAGGCTGCGGGATCGTAGATAATTACATCGTTGCCTGTCGACTGAGCCGGGAAGTATCCGTAAACGGCTTCTGGCTTCACCCATCCATTTTTCTTTGCATCTGCTTTCAGGCGCTTGAGTGCCGGCTCAAACTCCTCGCGCACCGTCTTGTCGTACTGCTCTCCCGAGCCGCGGGCTCCCCACTGGAGCCTGTACAGCTCGTCCAGGTCGAGCAACTCGAACACTTCGTCGATCGGAATGTCGTGCAGGGTGCGAGTTCCCCAGAAAGGGGGAACAGGAACAGGATTATTGGCCGCAACATCGCTTCGCTTCCCGGCATCCTCGCCGCTGCGGATATCCTTGCCGACATTCGTACGGAGAAAAACGTCGTCCTGCGCGTCCTTGAGATTTTTGTCGGTGAAGTCCTTCCTGACCGCAGGATCCTGGAGCTTGTCCATCGTCTCCAGTCCTTCGAACGCATCCTTGCAATAGAACACGCCCGATTCGAATGCTCGCTCGCCGTCAACGAACATCGCGCGGCGACCGAAGCGGCGGTTGATCGCAGCTCCGCCGATAAGAACCGGAATCTGCATACCGCGCCGGTCCATTTCCTGGACGCACAAAGGCATTTGCTTGGAGGTAGATACCAGCAGCGCGCTCAGTCCGATTGCGTCGGCGCCGACTTCTTCCGCTTTTTCGAGGATCGTGTTCACCGGCACCTGCTTTCCAAGATCGAAGACGGTGTAGCCGTTGTTGGATAGGATCGTGTTGACGAGCGACTTGCCGATGTCGTGAACGTCTCCGTAAACCGTCGCGAGGACAACCTTTCCCTTGGTGTACCCTTCCGCTTTTTCGAGAAACTGCTCGAGGTGCTTGACCGCTTTCTTCATGACCTCAGCGGACTGGAGCACGAAGGGAAGGATCAGCTCACCAGCACCGAACTTGTCACCGACTTCCTTCATTGCGGGAAGGAGAACCTCGTTCAGCACGCGAACTGGAGCCTCGCGTACTCCGGCAAGGTCCAGGGTGTCCTCGATTCCTTCCTTCTTGCGGTGGAGAATCATCCAATGGATTTTCTCCTCTGGTGTCATTCCGGCAGTGGGATCTTCCCGCTCTACGCCTGCAGCGGCAGACGAACCGCCTGTGTGCGCGAAATACTCGATGAACTTCTGCAGAGCATCCGGAGACGTGTTGTAAACGAGATCGTCTGCGAGCTTGCGCTCTTCAGGGGAAATTTCCGCATATGGGCGGATGTGCGCAGGATTCACTATCGCCGCATCCAGACCAGCAGACACGCAGTGGTGCAGGAACACCGAGTTCAGCACGCCCCGCGCTTCTGGTGTCAGGCCGAAACTCACATTCGAGACACCAAGAATTGTGGACACACCCGGCAGCTCGCGCTTGATCAGGCGAATTCCTTCGATCGTTTCGTGTCCCGAATCGATCCACTCGGCGTCACCCGTTGCGAGCGTAAAAGTCAGCGCGTCATAGATGATGTCTTCCGGCTCGAGTCCGTATTCGCCGACGACGATGTCGTAGATCTTCCTGGCAACTTCGAGCTTCCGCTCTTTTGTCTTGGCCATGCCGATCTCATCGATCGTCAGGGCGATGACTGCCGCACCATGCTTCTTGACGAGAGGCACAACCGAGTCAATTCGCTTGCGGCCGTTCTCCATGTTGATGGAGTTGACGATCCCGCGCCCTGGAATGTGTTCCAGCGCTGCCTCGATGACATCTGCTTCGGTGGAGTCGATGACGAGCGGCGTCTCGACGCTCATCGAGAGAAGTTTCACCACCTTTGACATCTGCTCGGCTTCGTCGCCGCGCTCAGTGAGCGCAACGCACACGTCGAGAACGTGCGCTCCGGAGTCGACCTGCTCGCGCGCTACGTCGAGAATCCCCTCGTAATCGTCCGCGAGCAGAAGGCGCTTAACCTTGCGCGAGCCCTGTGAGTTGACGCGTTCACCAACGAGCAGCGGCGGTGGGTCCTGATGCAGGGTAATCGCACGCATGGCGGAGCTGACGCGCGCAACGTGCTGCGGCTTGCGAACACCTCTTCCTTTCTCTTCCGCCTTGCGCACTGCCTTGACGATTGCGTCCAGGTGAGCGGGTGTGGTTCCACAGCATCCACCAACGATGCGCACGCCGAACTCACCAACGAATTCAGAGAGTGCAGCCGCCATTGGGTCCGGCTCCAGCGGATAGATTGCCTCGCCCGTCCCCGTGTTGAGCGGCAGGCCGGCGTTTGGTATAACCGAGAGGGGAAGCGTAGCATGTTCGGACAGGTACCGAATCGGCTCGCGCATGTGCTCAGGCCCGGTCGAACAGTTCAGTCCGATCACGTCCACCTTCAGGGCTTCGAGCGTTGTCATGGCACTGGCTATGTCGGTGCCGAGCAACATGCGGCCGGAGACATCCAGCGTGATCTGCGCCTGAAGGGGAACGCGGCGCCCGAGCTCGGCGAACAGTCTCTCAATTCCTGTTACTGCGGCTTTGACTTCGAGAATGTCCTGCGATGTCTCGATCAGGAGAACGTCAACGCCGCCTTCGACGAGAAACTTTGCCTGCTGATAGAAATTCTCGGCGAGCTCTTCGAACGTGATGTTCGAGAGCACAGGGTCCGAGCTGGAGGGAAGCATTCCGGTCGGGCCCATCGAGCCTGCGACAAAGCGTGGCCTGTCCGGCGTCGAGAACTTGTCAGCGGCCGCGCGCGCGAGTTGGGCGGCGATGACATTTATGTCGCGGGTCTTGTCGCCCAGCCCCCATTCTTCGAGGCGCCGCGGAGTTGACTGGAACGTGCAGGTTTCGACTACGTCGCAGCCGACTTCGAGGAAGGACTCGTGAATCGCGCTGATTACATCCGGGCGCGTAAGGACGAGGTTGTCATTGCAGCCTTCCAGCGATTTCCCGCCAAAATCGTCCGGCGTGAGGTTGAAGCGCTGGATCGATGTACCCATGGCGCCATCGTAGACGAGG
Source organism: Gemmatimonadaceae bacterium (assembly GCA_013816695.1). Next base: position 10,470 of record JACDDZ010000006.1, on the reverse strand, counting down.
ACGCGTTTGGCGAGCGTGGCGAGGTAGAGCGAGTCGGTGGAGCCACTGGTCATGGGCTTAACGGGCAATCTATGGTATGCAGTCTCATTGACTCATTTTTCTCATTAATTCCTAGACACAAAAAAGCCCGGCGGTTGCGCCAGGCGGGACGCTTTAGCTGTTTATTTAACGTGGCCGCAATTTGCCGAAAATCGCCACGGACTGATCTATTGTACTCCTCCTATAGTAAGAAGGACAACCCACTAATGGAAGGGGTGCGTCCCTATCCGATCGAAAGAAAGACGTTCTGCAGGAGCCCCAGTGCGAAGTATGCGATGATCGGCGTGATGTCCATCATCCCCAGGTTGGGTACGATCTGGCGAAGGGGCTTGAGAATTGGCTCCGATAACGTGAACGCCCAGCGCACCCAAACCGAATACGGTGAAATCGGGAACCAGGAGGACAGAACACGGACCAGCAGGGCCGCACGCAAAATCGTGAATGTCCAGATCACGAGCAGCCGGTACAATCCACCCGGTCCGCTGTTGATTGCATAGTTCGCAACCATAATCTGTTCGATGATGTAGTTGCTAACGCTGATGAGGAGTATTCCCAAGACTACCGCCGCACCCAACGCCCAGAGCGGTGCGCTGCTCGGCAGGCCTCCTGCGCGCACCACGCGCCGCTCCATTGGTGCAACAAGTGGATCCACCCTGGCGCGGCAAAATCTCGCGAGTGCGCTGAATGGACCGACCTTGCGTGTTCGCACCGCCCAATCAAGCAGGAAGAGCGCCGCCAAAACTGCAACGACCGTCAACACGATCAACCGTACAGCGGCCTGTGCAGCACCAAGTCCGTAACTGGCTTCGTTCATTACCTGAAAGCCAATGTCATTCCCAGATTCTTAACGAGGAATGCGTAGCGATCGGCATATTCATCGAGCGATTTGCTCGTCGGTTTGCCCGCTCCATGTCCAGCATCCGTATCAATCCGAATCAGGGTTGGCTTTGCGCAGCCCTGCGCGGCCTGTAATGCGGCTGCGTACTTGAACGAGTGTCCCGGCACTACGCGGTCATCGTGATCGGCCGTAAGAATCATGGTGGCCGGATGGCAGGTGCCGGGCTTGATATTGTGCAGTGGCGAGTACGCGTACAATGTCTTGAATTCATCCGGCTTGTCGGATGATCCGTAGTCCGATGTCCAGGCCCATCCGATCGTGAATTTGTGGAAGCGAAGCATGTCCATGACTCCCACCGCCGGCAGTGCCGCGCCAAACAGGTCCGGACGCTGATTCAGGACTGCTCCAACAAGCAAGCCGCCGTTGGATCCACCCTCAATCGAGAGCTTGGGCGGCGACGTGTACTTCTCCTTGATCAGGAATTCTGCGGCTGCGATAAAATTGTCGAAAACATTCTGCTTCTTGTCGAGCATGCCTGCTTCGTGCCATGCGCGTCCGTATTCTCCACCACCGCGCAAATTCGCCGACGCATAAACACCGCCCATCTCCAGCCAGACGAGACGAACACTGGAGAACCCCGGCGTCTCAGAGATATCAAATCCGCCATATCCATGTAGCCACGTCGGGTTGTTTCCGTTCAGCTGAACGTCCTTGCGCACCACCACAAACATTGGAACGCGCGTGCCGTCCTTGCTGTTATAGAACAGCTGGCGCGTCTCGTACTTGCTCACGTCCAGCGTCGTCTTGCTCTCTTTCCAGATCTCGGACTTCTGGGAGCGAACGTTGAAACGGTAGATGGACTTGGGTCGCAGGAATGACGTAAAGGTGTAAAACATCTCGTCGTCGTCGTCCGCCCCTGATATGTCGTCAGCGCTTCCCAGGTCGGGCAGTTTGATCTCGAACACCGGTGCATTCATGCCGAGCCCGCCACGGCGGTCAGCGGCGGTAGGCCGGGTCCGTCGCATGCCGGACGCGTTGTCCCCACGAGTTGAAGGCCTACGCGGAAGATCATAAAAACGAATTGCAGAGTGGGCATCCTCGAGGAATGACGCGACCAGTCTACCGCCTACCGCCTTGGCGCTGACCATGGCGTCCCTGCCTTCGGGAACGATCGTGTACCAGCGGTCCTGACGGGGATTGTCGATGTCGATCCCGACCACGCGCCCATGCGGCGCCTGCAAGTCGGTGCGCACAAAGAAGTTTGTCCCGTCATTTCCCGCAAAGCTGTACTGCGCGTCAAACCGGTCGACGAGTTTTACAACCGGAGCCGAAATACGCGGCTTGCCCGCGTCGTCGAGATCGATGAAGTAAAGTCGATTGCGTGTGTCGGTGCCCAGCCAGACGTTGATGATGAGGAATGTGCCGTCGTCGGTGACATTGGCACCGAAACCCCAGTCGGGCTGGTCGGGGCGGTCATAGACAAGCTGATCGCGAGACTGTGCCTGACCGAGTCTATGGTAGTAGAGCTTCTGGTTCTTGTTGACGCCGGTCAGCGGCTTCCCGTCGGCCGGTGCGTCGTATCTCGAGTAGAAAAATCCCTTGTTGTCGTGGGTCCAGGATGCGCCCGTGAACTTGGCCCACTGCAACACTTCCGGAAGGTCCTTTCCGGTTTCGATCTCCCTCACCCGGAACTCCTGCCAGTCAGACCCCGAGCGATTGATGGAGTAAGTGATGTACCGCCCATTATGCGAGACATCCACTGTCGAGAGCGAAACGGGTCCATCCTTCGACATCACGTTGGGATCGAGCAGAACTTTCGACTTTGCGTTCAGGCCATCTTGCACGTACAGAACATTCTGGCTCTGCAAGCCGGTATTCATGTAATAGAAATACTTTCCGCCCGCCTTGAAGCCTGGGCCAAACCGCTGATAATTCTGTACCTGCTCCAGCCGTGCCCGGATTGCCGCCCTTTCCGGAATCGCGCTTAGATATCCCGACGTAAGCGCGACCTGGGCCTGAACCCACGCCCGCGTTTCAGGTGAGTCAGGGTTCTCCAGCCATCGATAGGGATCCGCGACGCGGGTTCCATGGTAGTCGTCAACCTGACTCCCTCTGGGCGCTGCCGGATATGTCATTCGTGTCGTCTGGGCGTACGCCGTGGTCGCGAATGCGAGGGCGAGCGGTGCGAAAAGGACGGATCTCTTGTTCATAGACTGGGATAGAGTATCTGGAATGTACGACACTCGAGTCTATTGGTTCCACCTATGGGCTTTTTCCCTGGATTAACCGGTCGATGGCGCTGATCAGAACCTGCTCGTCCAGGATAGGCTTGGTTATGTAGTCGTCGAATCCCTCGCTGATGAACCGGTCGCGATCCGCTGGTCCGGCATGGGCAGTTAGCGCAATGACAGGGATGTCTGCCAGACGATCATCCTCTTTCATCCTCCGGAGCACTTCGCTTCCGTCCATCTGCGGAAGCGAAATATCCAGAAGTACGAGGTCGGGGCGATCCAGTGGCATTGCCACGAGCGCATCCGGACCACACTCGAATTCGATGATGAGGTATCGGTCATCGAGGAGCGCAGCAACCAGGAGCCTGTTGTCAGGATTGTCTTCAACTACTGCAATTTTCTTCATTGGGATTGAATGTGTGCCTGTAATTTCTCGATTCCGCGGCGCAGCTCACTTTCGGCAGTTTGGACTAAAACCAGCGCGCGCGATGAGTCCTGGAGTTTCGCCGCATTTTCCAGCTCGTCGCATATTCTCTGCAATCCATTCAACCCAAGCTGCCCCGCACTTGACTTCAGCGAGTGTGATGCGAGCTCTGCGTCTGCGAAATCCGCGCTGGCAATTGCAGCGCCTATTCGTTCGATACGTACTGGGGCATTCAGCAGAAACATATCCGCCATTTTCCTGACGAGCTTGTCTCCACCCACACGGTGCAGCATCGCCAGAACCGCCGGATCGAAGTCGTTCACGCCTGGTCAGTCCGCGGTCCCGTGCCGGAAACTCCAACTCGTCCCCGATCAGTTGCGAAACGTCGGAGCTGGGCCTTCAGCTTGTCCTCGAGGTCGTGTCCTTTGCTAACGATGCTCAATGTCGCCACCTGCAGCTTGCGGACTTCCTCCGACGAAAGCTCCTTGCTGGTTACCACAATTACTTTTGGCGGGCTGGGCAGGGCGAGTCCGACGAGTGCATCAATGAATGATTCGCCTCCACCTTGCGGTACGACAAGATCGAGAAGCACCAGGTCTGGCCCAAATTCTTTCAGCGAAGTAATCGCATCCGCAGCGCCACTCACAACTCGAACTTCAGCGGCCCCTGCTTCGTATAGATAGGACGCAAGCAGGTACTGAAGGTCGGGATTGTCTTCGACAACGAGCACACGTCCCACGCCGAGGCCTTTCTTGAGCGCCTGCGCCAGTGAATCCCTGTCGAGGGGCTTGGGCAGCACTGACAGCGCGCCGACAAGACCCTTGCCACGTTCATCAGCGACCATGCTCACAATCACGACCGGAATCTCGCAGAGAACGGGGTCTGCCTTGAGGGCCTTGATCACATCCCATCCGTCCATGTCCGGCATGAGCAGGTCCAGGGTGATGAGATCCGGACTGATTTCACGCGCAACCCTGATTGCGTCCTTGCCGTGACTGGCCCCCGCCGAGCGACCGCCAAGAGACGCAACCTGATGTGCAATGAGCGTCCTCGCGTCCGGATCATCGTCAATGATCAAGACGAGCTTTCCGCGGAGAACCGCCTCAGCGCCAGCAGCCTCGGCCTCGGGCGATGGAAGAAACTCAGTGACGCCTGGTGAAAGTTTTTGAGTCGGTCGCAAGTCGATGACGAATGTCGAACCTGTGCCCTCCACACTGGACACCTTGAGCTCGTAGCCGAGCAGTGCACACAGCGAGCGGCAGATGGGAAGTCCCAGTCCCGTGCCGCCGTACCGGCGCGTGGTGCTCTTCTCAGCCTGCTCGAAAACTTCGAATACGGCGTTCATCCGGTCCGCAGGAATTCCGATTCCCGTGTCTGAAATCGACAGCGCTACTGGGGCATTCGTGAGCGGGTCGGTGGTGAGGGTGACCCGAACTGCACCGTTGTCAGTGAACTTGATCGCGTTTCCGATGAGATTCACCAGAATCTGCTGGATCTTCCCTCCGTCGCTCTGAACTTCCGCGACCTTGTGCGGGATTACGGCAATGAGAGCGATCGATTTCTCGGCGACCTGAGTTTCGAACTGGGCAACCACCTCGCGTATGAGCGCATCCAGATCTACAGGACCGTTTTCGACCTCCATGCGACCAGCCTCGATCTTTGACAGGTCGAGGATGTCGTTGATAAGCGACAGAAGCTTAACGCCATTCTTCTGGATTCGATCCAGGTATGAGACATCCTGCTCGCGAAGGTTTCCGCTCTTGTTGCGAAGGAGTACATTCGAGAAGCCAATGACCGAGTTCAGCGGCGTCCGCAACTCATGGCTCATGCGCGCAAGAAAATCGCTCTTTGCGCGGTTCGCAGATTCTGCCGATTCCTTGCCTTTGCGAAGTGCCGCCTCGGCGATCTGTCTATCGGTGATGTCGCGAAAGCTTACGACTGCTCCCGGCCGCCCGCGCGAATCCACCATCTGGCTTACTGAGTATTCGACCGGAATGGACGTGTTGTCCTTTCTCCAGACTATTTCGTTGTCGAACACTCCCTGACCGCCTGAGTGCAGCACGCCGTACATGGGGCATTCTGCGGCTGGATAGGGAGTGCCGTCCGGGCCGGTATGGTGCAACAGCGAATGCGCGCGTTGTCCAATCATCTCCTCCGCAGTGTATCCCAGAATCGAGCCGGTTGCCCGATTTACAAATCTGATGGCGCCGTTTCTGTCCAGACCGTATATGCCTTCTGTCGTGGCATTGAGGAGAGTTTCCGCGTAGAGCGCGCTCCGGCGTCCGCGCGCAAGTGCTATCAGGACGCGCCGGAAAAGAACCCCGGCGATGAGTGCCAGGAGCACAGCGGACAGTACACCCGCAACACCAGCGACTACGGTTCGCCGTAAACTTTGATTTTCCCTTTCTCTTCGTTCGGCCAGGAGCTTCAACTCCCGGCTCTTCATCGTCTGGACGCTTGCCTGAATGGAGTCCATGAGAATCTTGCCCCGCCCGGACCGGATCATGTTCGCTGCCGCCTCCGGGCCCGACACTTCGCGCGCCGCAATGATAGCCTTCATCAACTGGAGCTTGTTCGAGACAAGCCGGTTCAGGCTGTCCAGGGATTTCACCTGGGCCGGGTTGTCGGATATGAGGTGGCTCAGCGAGTTGATGGGGTCGGCGAGATCCGAACGTAAAAGGCCGTCTTCGCCGAGGAAAGCTTTACTGCCAGTAATCACGAATCCACGCTGCCGCGACTCCGCATCCTCAACCCCGATGAGAAGCGAATCAAGCGATGCGATCACCGCATGGGTATGATCCACCAGTGCACGGGTGGCGACCAGCGAGCTGAAGCTGGTGTATACCAGGAGGCCGAGCGCGACCAGAATTGTGAAGGCGCCAACTCCCGCAAGCAATGCGAGGCGTCTCGGATCAGAGGCAACTCCGGAGATGCGGGATGTTATTCCGGTTTGACTATTGCCAGTCGATGTCATTCGGCAAACTATAGTATCCCCCGGGATACGAAAAGACGGAGAACTAACCTGGAGTGCGCAATAATCTGAGCGTTAGGCAAGTACTGGTTATCGACGATGAAGAAGACATGCGAGTCCTGACAACCGTCTTCCTGGAAATGGATGGGTCGTTTGAGGTCAAGGTCGCGTCGTCGGGGAAGGAAGGAATCGCGGCCGCAGAGTCAATGAGGCCAGACGTAATTCTTCTCGACTTCATGATGCCGGAGATGGACGGTCCGGAGACCTTGAAAGCCCTTAAGGCCGGCGCAGCGACTGCGGGCATTCCAGTGGTATTTCTCACCGCCAAGGCAACAGATTCGGATCCGCGAAAGTGGATCGAGCTTGGTGCGATTGGAGCAATTGCCAAACCATTCGATCCGGGCACCCTGGCCTCGAAGCTGGCCAACATTCTTGCAGAAACCCTTTGACACTAATCCTGCTCGCCGGACTTCCGGCTGACATCCTCAGGCATTTTAAGGAGCGTATTACCGGTGCGACTGTTGAAGCGAGCGCTTCAGTGGGGGATCTGGAGCAATCAATAAGGTCCCAGCGGCCTGCGCTCATAATCCTGTCCGATGGATTCGACGGCAAGCGTGCTCATGAGACATTCGGGATGATTCGCGACCTCCGCTTGAAAGAGAGTACGCGGATATGGTGTTGCACGAGCTCCACCAACAGTGCCGAGATCATTTCTGGAATGGTCGGAAGCGGTGTTGACCGGATTTTTTTCCTCCCGACAGATCCTGAAGAGCTCGTCCGCGAAACCTCCACTTTGCTCGGGTTGGAGATCGCGCGAGGTGAGCCCAGGATGGATAATGGAAAATCTTCTACGGCTCTTGCGGCAGTGTGGGCAAGATTTCGCGACAGCACGCTGGCCCGGATCGACATCCTCGAGGCTGCTGCACTCTCGATTCTTGAAAACAAGCTGAGCCCCGATGAGCGGGCATCAGCCGAGCGCGAGGCTCACAAGCTCGCCGGTTCGGCGGGAACCTTTGGCTTTCCGCGGAGCAGTCGGATCGCGCGCGAACTCGAGCAACGACTGTCATCGCGTGAGCTCACACCTGCTGAAGCGGTGCCCCTTTCGGAATTGATAATTGCGCTGAGGCGTGATCTGGAAGGAACACCTGCCGCTGCCCGTGAATCTGAAAGCGAGGTTCAGGCGCGCAGTGGTCGGAGGCTCCTGCTTTTTTCGGATGACCTTTCCCTCAGTAGCAGGCTTGCGATGGAGGCTGACGGCCGGGGTTTCAAGTTGACGAGCACCGATCAGCTTTCTGTTGCGCGCGAGCGCGTATCCTCGGAAGAACCCTCGCTTGTCCTTGTGAGTCTCCCCTCGGAAGGCATCAGGGAGCAGCTGCTGGATTTCGTCCAGGACCTGGAGGCGCGGGTGCCATGCATTCCGGTGATCGTTTTTTCGGGGACGGGTGATTTCCGCGCGCGCGTAGAGGTTGCCCGCCGCGGCGCGCATGGATTTCTCGAGCATCCCGTTTCACCAGCGAGAGCAATAGATGCGGTCGTGGCGACATTCGAGCAGTTGTCAGGAACCCGCGCTACAATCGTCGCCGTCGACGACGACCCCCAGATTCTGGACGCGATAAAGGCCCTGCTGGAGCCGGTCCGCATGCGCGTGGAAACTCTCTCGAATCCGCTGAAGTTCTGGGATGTCATGGAAGAACAGAATCCGGATCTAGTGCTGCTCGACATCGACATGCCGCACGTGAGTGGCTTCGAGCTGTGCCGGGCGCTGAGGCAGGATACCCGCTGGGCCCGGGTCCCGGTTCTTTTCGTAACTGCGCGCGATGATGCAGCGAGCATTCAACGCGCATTCAGCGCGGGTGCGGACGACTTCGTCCGCAAGCCGTTGATTAGCGCGGAGCTGTTGATGCGCGTCAATAGCCGGCTCGATCGCGCGAGACTTAACCGTGAGCTCGCCGAAGTGGATGCCTTAACCGGAATTGCAAACAGGCGAAAGACCGCAGAGCTTCTGGAGCGATTTGCCCGACTGGCTCGGCGAAGGGGAGACCCACTGTCGGTTGCAGTCCTCGATCTGGACAACTTCAAGCAGGTGAACGACCAGTTTGGTCATGCCGCCGGTGATGATGTGCTGCGTGCGCTTGCACAGCATTTGTCGCGGTCATTGCGGGTTGAGGACATCGTCGGCCGGTGGGGCGGGGAAGAGTTTGTTGTCGGTCTGTTTGGAACGAACAAAGCGGAGGGGGCACGGAGAATTCGCGAGTTGCTTGCATCCTTTGCGGGCGTGTCGTTCGTCGATGAAAGCAAGAGGTCTTTCAGCGTGACCTGCAGCGCAGGCATTGCACAGTTTCCCATGGATGGGACCGAAATAGACGCGCTGCGCAGCGTAGCCGATGCGGCGCTGTACGAGGCAAAGGCTTCTGGCCGGAACAAGGTGGTAGTCGCGGGTGGGTCGAGTGCGCCTGAAACGGCACGGGTGGATGTGGCCATCATCGATGATGATGAAGCGTTATCCGGCCTGCTGAGCCATTCAATGGAGTCGCAGCGTCTCTCGTCAATTGTATTCGAGGCGGGTGATCGTGCAGTCGAAGCCCTGACCGGTGAGATTCCCAGAGTATTCGCGCGCGTAATCCTGCTTGACGTCGACCTTCCGGCTATCAACGGCCTCGACGTGCTGCGAGCGCTTTCAAAGCACCGGGTAACTCTAAAAAGCAGGGTGATCATGCTCTCGGCGAGAAGTGGAGAGCATGACATTCTCACAGCACTGCAGCTTGGTGCCACGGACCACGTGACCAAACCCTTCAGCCTGCCCGTGCTGATGCAAAAAGTTCGAGTCGCGCTGCACGAAAGCATCGCTTGATCGATCAGCACATCCTGAATGTTGTAATGGAAGTCGAGCTTGCCCTGCTCGCCCTCTCGGTTCTGCTCTTCTTCGCACATGGCAGCTGGCTCCATTTCCTGAATGCACGCAATGACCGCCTGACTGCCGAAGGGCGGGTCCGCCTCGTGAGAATAATGTCCGCAGAGAAACCCGATCCAGCGGACATTGGATTTCTGGGCAGCCTTCCCAGAACTGTTAAGACGAAGGTGTTTCTGGAGATCTCAAGAAGCCTCAGCGGCGATGCCAAGGAGCGGCTCAAGTCTGCTGCGTGCGGCGCAGGGCTGGTTGAAACCGCCAGGAAGTTTTGTCGCAGCTCCGACTGGCGCGACAGACTGCGAGGCGCGAGGCTCCTCACCAACCTCGAAGAGGCAGATCCCATTGTTCGTGAGCTGCTTCATGACAGGCATTCCGGAGTGCGGGCACAGGCGGCAGAGTGGGCGGCAAGCTATCCGAGCGAGCAGATCATAGCAGATATGCTCGAGCTACTTGGCGACCCTGATACGCTTTCCCGTTTCGCAGTGCAGGATTCGCTGCTGCGCATGGGCCGTGTCATTGTCGAACCACTGGTAGGGTTTCTCGCGCACCGCACCGGCCAGGCGGCGGAAGTCGGGTTGGAGCTGGCCGAAGCTGTCGCTGAACCCGCATTTCTCACTGTTTCCCTGCATCACTCGCGCAGCAAATCACGTCAGGTAAAAATTGCTGCATCTGCAGTCCTTGCAGCAATCGGAGGTGATGCGGCCAGCGGAAGGCTGACCGAGCTTCTTGCTGAAGAGAGTGGAAGTGTCCGCGCTGCAGCTGCCCGAGGGCTTGGCAAGATGAAGCACTGGAATGCGGCGACGCAGCTCGCGGCAATGCTATCAGATTCAAGGTGGGAGGTCAGGAGAGAGTCAGCGATGGCGCTGCGAAGGATCGGGGGTCCGGGCCTCCTTCTCCTTCGGAAAGCGGCGGGGGGAAGCGATGAAAGACCCGCAAGTATTGCACAGCTGATCCTGGACACTCCACTCCAGGTCACGTGAAGGAATCCATTCTGGGATTCATTTCCTACGTACTTCTGCGCGCAGAAGTGTTTGTTCTCATCTATTTCATCGCCGTCAA
>JACDDZ010000205.1 GCA_013816695.1 Gemmatimonadaceae bacterium | reverse complement strand
GTCCACCGGCTGGAGGAACGCGAGATTGTTGCGCTGACCTGCGGCATAATCATCGGCACCGAACGCCGGGGCCATATGCACCACTCCGCTACCGTCATCGGCGGTGACAAAACTCTCGCCGACGATTATTTCATGCGCACCTTCCCCGAACTCCACCCAGTCCAGCGGACGTCTGTACTGCATGCCGACCAGGTCGCGGCCGTGCATGCGTGACACTGTATGCCAGCGCTGCGTGTAGTCGTCGCCAAGCAGTGCTTCGACGCGCGAGGATGCGAGGATCAGCGAAGAGGCAGCGTCGTCTTCGAGATCCCGCAGCTCCACGTACTCGATATCCGGATTTACTGCCAGCGCCACGTTGGAGACGAGCGTCCACGGAGTTGTCGTCCAGACCAGAATGCGCCGCTTCGCTCCTCCAACGACGTCGAGAGCGATGTAAACGCTCGGATCCTTGACCGTCTTGTATCCCTGGGCGACTTCGTGACTGGAGAGTGCGGTCCCGCAGCGCGGGCAGTATGGAAGTATCTTGTGCCCACGATACAGCCGGTTCTTGTCGAACAGGGTCTTGAGCGCCCACCAGACGCTTTCCACATAGTCATGACTGTAGGTGACGTACGGGTGCTCGTAGTCCAGCCAATAACCAATGCGCTTGCTGAGAGTCTCCCAGTCAGTGCGATATTTGAAGACACTTTCCCTGCACAGGCGGTTGAATTCTGCAACTCCGATCTGATCGATCTGCTGCTTTCCGCTAATGCCAAGCTGCTTCTCGACTTCGATCTCGACGGGCAGTCCGTGCGTATCCCATCCTGCCTTTCGTGTTACATGGAATCCACTCATGGCGCGGTGGCGGCAGAAAAGATCCTTCAGCGTTCTCGAAAAAACGTGATGGATGCCCGGACGCCCGTTGGCAGTAGGCGGTCCCTCGAAGAAAACAAACTCGGGCTTACCGTCTGGGTTGGCGCTGATGGTCTCGAACAGTTTCTCGCTTTCCCATAACGACAGCACTTCCAGCTCAACTTCATCGGCCGGCCTGTCGGTGGGAAGCGTGCGAAAGCGATCGGTCAAGTTTATTCGCCGCCGCCCTTTCCGTCCGGGTTCGCGCGATTAGCGTCGACCGCAGATGCTTCCAGCTCGGAAAGCTGCCTGGAAAGTACTGTGCGCATTTGCGCGAGGTAGCTGCGACGCGAACGATCCAGCGCGTCGAGCTCTGCCTGCATGCGGCGAACTTCGCCACGCGCCGCCTCGACAATCTTTTCCGCTTCTGACTGTGCTTCGCGAACTGTCAGCTGGGCTTCCCGCTCCGCCTGGTCCTTGAGTTCACCGCGCAGCTGCTGCGCCGATACAAGCGCATCGTTCATGGCCTTGTCCCTCTCGCGAAATGCGCGGAGCTGTTCGTGAAATGTGCGGGCCTTGGAGTCGAGATCGGTGTTCACGCGGTTAAGGCGCTCAAGCTCCTCTGCGACCTGGTCGCGAAACGAATCGACGCGCTTCGGGTCGTAACCGCGCAGTGCGCGACCAAAATCGTAACGGCGGACATCCAGCGGCGTCAGATGAAATGATTCGTCTTCAATCATTTTTCACGTGCTCCAAATAGGGTGGTGCCGAGCCGCACCATTGTGGCGCCCTCTTCCACCGCGATCTCGTAGTCCTGCGACATTCCCATCGACAGCTCTTTGGCGGGATGGCCCGCCTCCATCAGCAATCCTCGCGCTGTGCGGGCCGCTTGGAATGATTCGCGCAGCTCCCTTTCAGGCGCGTCCAGCCTTCCCATGGTCATCACACCGCAAACCCTGATGCCTGGAAGAAGCGCGAGCCTGTCCGCCTCGCTGTGAAGGTCGTCGACACTGTAGCCGCCCTTTGATTCTTCCCTGCTCCCATTCACCTGAACCAGTACATCAACCGCTCGTCCGCGCTCCATTCCGAACCTGTGGATTGCATCCGCAAGCCGTCCACTGTCTACCGAATGCACGAGAGTGAAATGGTCGACCGCCTTGACCTTGTTTCTCTGCAGGTGCCCGATCAGGTGCCAGCGAACCGGAGCCGAGACTTCCGACATTTTCTGCGTGGCTTCCTGAATCTTGTTCTCACCGACGTCCAAAACGCCGATGGAGCATGCCGCTTCAACAGCTTCAGGACCATGCGTCTTTGTCACCGCAACAAGAGTCACGGTCTGACCGTGCCCGCCCCGCGATGCTGCCGCCGAAATTTTCGCTCTTACTCCGGCAACGCGCTCGCCAAGATCGGGATATTCCATAACCCTTCAATTTACCCGTGGAAAATGCCCGCTACAACGATGGATTACCCGTTGACCAGGGCGAATGCGAATCCGTCGTAACCTTTTACCCCTACAGTTTGAAGCGCGGCGGCGTCGATGCGCGGGTCTGTGCTCAACATTTCCATCAGCCTGCGCACTCCCAGCACGCTCTCATCGGCGCTGCGCTCATTTGCCACTTCTCCATCCCTGATCACGTTGTCAAAAACCATCAGCGCACCCGCTCTTGCCAGCTGCATCGACAGCTCGAAGTAGCCCGGCATGTTCGCCTTGTCAGCGTCAATGAATACCAAGTCGAACGGTTCCGACTGCCGGTCAATCATATCCTTCAGGGTGTCAAGCGCGGCGCCCACTCGAATGGTGACGACTTCCGCCAGTCCGGCGCGCAGGAGATTCGCCCTCGCAACCTCGGCATGATGCGGATCAACCTCACAGGTCACAACAACGCCGTCGGGAAGAACTGCGCGCGCCAATGAAATAGTGCTGTACCCGCCCAGTGTACCGATTTCCAGAATCCGCCTGGCCTTGATGCCGCGCGCCACAATGAAAAGAAACTGGCCCTGCAACGGCGTTACCTGAATTTCCGGCAGCCCCTCAGCCGTGCTGTGAGCGACACACGCGCTCAGCGCCGCATCGGGACCGAGCAGCAGGTCCGCCAGATACGCGTCGACCCTTGTCGGCGTGTCGGCCATCATCCGCCGCCGAAAAGTGTCTGAACCAGTCTGCGCAGGTCATTGTACATGACCAACGCGACAAGCAGCAGAATGGCACCCAGCCCGGTCTTGAGGATCAACTCACGCGTCTTTACGCTGAACGGGCTCCCCTTGGCAGACTCGAGCAACATTATGAGAATCTGTCCGCCGTCCAGTACCGGAATTGGGAGCAGGTTGAATACAGCGAGGTTGATGCTGATGAAAGCAATGAGAAGCAGCAGCGGCTCAAGTCCGCCCCTTGCAGCCTGCACGGACGCCTGGGCAATTGCTATCGGCCCGCCCAGTTCCTTGGCACTCACCTCGCGTGTAGCCAACTGCTTGAGCGAGGTGAGGACGCTAGTAGCCATGCGCGCTGTTGCAGTCGCACCGGACGACAGGGCTTCACCCAGCGGGACACGAGTAGTCCCTGTCCGTCCCACGATTCCAATCCGGCCAACGGTTTCCTTTTTTCCTGTCTCGGGATTGACTGCCTCTTCTGCCGTCGGCGTGATGGTGAATTGCTCCCGGGTTCCTTCACGAACTACCCCGACCGTCAGTGGCACCCCGGCCGAAGCACCGACCTGCTTGAGCAGGGCGTCCCAATCCTTGAGCGGCTGGCCGTTGACGGTGACAATGCTGTCACCAGCCCGCATTCCGGCTTGTGCTGCGGGACGACCCACCATCAGCGAATCAGCGCGCGTGGAGAGGTATGGCTTTCCGTATCCGATGAACATCCCGGTGAGCACGACATAGCCAAGTATGAGGTTCATGGTCACCCCGGCCAGCATGATCAGCAGCTTGCCCCATAGCGGCTGGGACTCCATCCACCTGTTCTCGGGAATCGGCTTGGGCCCAAACGGAATCATTGCTTCCGGGTCGAAGTCAGCGTTGGTCGAGGCATCGGATGCGCTCTTCTCGCTCCCGCCTTCGAGAAATGCAGTTGCTTC
>JACDDZ010000204.1 GCA_013816695.1 Gemmatimonadaceae bacterium | reverse complement strand
GAAGCGAGGGTTTCGACAGTCGCGCAAACCGGTGTCGAGATGGAGGCACTTGTTGCCGTTTCTGTAGCGCTACTCACTGTTTACGACATGGCGAAGGCGATCGATCGCGAGATGTGCATTGGCGAAATAGAACTGATTGAAAAACGAGGCGGCCGGAATCCCGGCCGCAAAACCGCACAGGGCTGGCTCCCTGGAGAACACCCATGAACTTTCTTTCCAAATCCCGCTCTGTGTTCCTGGTCGCAACACTGACTTCCCTTGCTCTGCCCGGGATCGCCTCGGCACAGACCGGATCAGGATACGACTCCACAACATTTGCGGCACTCAAATGGCGCGAGATCGGCCCCTTCCGCGGAGGAAGGTCAGTTGCCGTGGCGGGATCGGCGTCGAGACCAAATGAGTATTACTTCGGCACCACCGGTGGGGGAGTATTCAAGACTACGGATGGTGGCATGACCTGGGCTCCCGTCAGCGATAAATACTTTGGCGGAAGTGTGGGCGGAATCGGAATCAGCAGTTCAAACCCGGACGTCATCTATGTGGGCACCGGTGAGCACACTGTCCGCGGCAACGTTTCACTCGGCGACGGGATGTTCAAATCTTCCGACGCCGGGAAAACATGGAAATCAATTGGCCTTCTCAACACCCATCAGATCTCGCGGGTTCGGGTTCACCCGGCTGACCCAAACACTGTGTATGTGGCGGCACAGGGACACGTGTGGGGGCCGAACAGCGAACGCGGAATCTTCAAGACTACCGATGGCGGAGCAACATGGAAAAACGTGCTCTTCCGAAATGACTCCACGGGCGCGAGCGATCTCTCGATGGACTCGTCCAACCCCTCAGTCCTCTACGCGGGGTTGTGGCAGGTAAACCGGACTCCCTGGAAGCTGGTATCCGGAGGAGCAGGCAGCGGGCTCTACAAGTCCACGAATGCCGGTGACAGTTGGACTGAACTTTCCAGAAACCCGGGACTCCCTGGCGGCATCATCGGAAAGGTTGGAATAACAGTCTCGCCCGCCAAACCATCCCGGGTCTGGGCGCTGATCGAGGCAGACTCTGGCGGAGTCTTCAGGTCCGACGATGCCGGAGCCACCTGGACGAAAACAAATAGCGATCGCCGGCTTCGCCAGCGCGCCTGGTACTACACGAAAATCTTCGCCGACCCCAAAGACAGCAATACGGTGTATGCGCTGAACACGGGGCTATACCGCTCGACAGACGCTGGCAAAACTTTCCGCCCGATCCAGGTGCCCCATGGCGACAATCATGATCTATGGATTGCGCCCAACGACCCCGAGCGAATGATCAATGGGAATGATGGCGGCGCCAATGTCTCCTTCACCGCGGGCCGTACGTGGACCGAGCAGGATTTTGCGACCGCGCAGTTCTATCACGTCACGACCACCAACCATTTCCCATACAGGGTGTGCGGCGCACAGCAGGATAACTCCACCATGTGCGGACCGAGCCGCGCTGATGGTGGCATCGACAAGGAGCAGTGGCACGACGTCGGTGGTGGCGAGAGCGGGTATATAGCGGTTCGACCCGACAGTCCCAACGTCGTGTACGCCGGCTCATACGGCGGATATCTCACACGCTACGACGACAACACGAAATTCAGTCGTGACGTGAATCCGTGGCCAGACAATCCGATGGGACACGATGCCGCGGACGCGAAGTATCGCTTCCAGTGGACCTTCCCGATCGTCATCTCCCCACACGATCCAAAAACATTGTATGTCGGAAGCAGTGTCGTTTTCAAGTCCACAAACAACGGACAGAGCTTCACGGCAATAAGTCCCGATCTAACGCGCCACGACCCCCGCACTCTCGGCCCGTCGGGTGGACCAATCACAAAAGACCAGACATCGGTTGAGTACTACGCGACAGTGTTCACGATTGCGGAGTCGCCGAAGCAGGCCGGCGTCATATGGGCAGGATCGGACGATGGGCTTGTTCACGTTACACGGAACGCAGGAAAGAGCTGGACGAATGTCACGCCTCCGGGAATGCTCAACTTTGCGCGCATATCGCTCATTGAAGCGTCACCGCACTCGCCCGGCACTGCTTACATAGCGGCCAACAGATATCAGATGGACGACCTGCGTCCGTACATCTATCGCACAACTGATTTCGGGAAAACGTGGACGCTTGCCGTCAATGGAATTCCTTCCACCGAATTCGTGCGCGCCGTGCGTGAGGATCCCGTACGTCGCGGACTTCTCTACGCAGGCACCGAACGAGGCGTTTGGGTTTCGTTCAACGACGGCACAAACTGGCAGTCTCTCCGGAGAAATCTGCCGCTCGTACCGATTCACGATCTCGCAGTGAAGGAAGGCGATCTCGTCGCTGCAACCCACGGTCGCTCATTCTGGGTGCTCGACGATGTTTCCGCTTTGCGCCAGCTGAATGCGTCGATCCCGTTCCGGGCGGCTCACCTCTTCGCGCCGCGTAACGTTTATCGCGCCAACTTCGGCGGAGGCGGCGGCACTGGTGCTGCCGGCGGGCATCCATCCGGACAGAACCCTCCAAATGGCGCCGTCGTTTACTACTGGCTCAAGGACAAGAACCAGACTGTCACCCTTGAGTTCCTCGACTCCAAAGGCTCGGTCATCCGAGCCTTTACCAGCCTGCAGGATTCAACGGTCCGGTCTGATTCGCTCCGCACCGACACTCTTCGCCGAAACCGCGAGGACAGTCTGCGCCGCGCGGGAGTAGTTCCTGATAGCACTCGCCGCAGCGAAGCACGCAGCGAAGAAACGCCTGTCGAAGATGGTCCGCGACGTGCCCCGCCACCTCCGCGTGTTCCCAACGCTGCTGGCCTTAACACGTTCGCCTGGAATCTTTACTATCCCGACCTGGTGAGCTTCGAGAACATGATTGTGTGGGCTGCGGGCACCCAGGGCCCGATGGCAGTTCCGGGGCAGTACACGGTGCGCATGAAGGCAGGCAGCGCCCCACCAGAGACCCGGGCGTTCGCACTAGTCAAGGACCCGCGCTCGGACGCCACTCAATCCGACCTTGTCGAGCAGTTCGGCTTTCTCAAGAAAATTGGCGACCGGGCGAATGAAGCGAACAATGCCGTCCGCACGATCCGAAATCTTCGCATGCAACTCGCAGCAAGACGCAGTCAGCTCACCGATGCACAGAAGTTGGATCTGGACACATCATCCGGCGGAATGATGACGAAACTTTCGGCAATCGAAGCGGAAATTTACCAGGTGAAGAATCAGTCAGGACAGGATCCGCTGAACTATCCCATCCGGCTCAACAACAAGATTGCGGCACTTGCCGGCGTCGTCGGGGGAATAGATGCGCGCCCTACAGATCAGTCCTACACTGTTTTCAGGATTCTTTCCGCGCAGCTCGATACGCAGCTGGCGGCAATAAAGACAGAGATGGCCGGGCTGGCCGGCATCAATTCAAAGCTCAGGTCATTTGGAAAAAGCGAGATCGTGCCGAGCACAGTGGAGATTAGGGCAGCCAGACCGGGCGCTTAGCGGATTGTGCGATCGAAGCGGAGCGGTTTCTCCACTGGAAAGCTGAAGTGCCACCACTCTTCGGAATACGGTGCGAAACCGCCCGCCTGCATGGCGGCTTTCAAGACCTGACGATTGGCGGCTGCGACGCCGGTTGCGTTCCCGGTGTGCGCTGCGGAGGAAAATGTGTCGAAGGGAGTGCCCATCTCCAACTCGCTGCCGGTTGCGAGGGTTACCAGTGTCAGGTCCACCGCCGCGCCGAGATTGTGCCGGCTGCGCGAAGCGATATATCCATCCGTGATTAAATCAGGACGGTGCACTCGCGCGGTCCAACGAACCATTTCTTCCGTAGCGCGAACCGGCCGATAGGCGTCAAGAATTTTTAAGCCCAACCCTCGCGCTACAAGACTTCGCTGCACGCCAGCGAGTGCG
>JACDDZ010000203.1 GCA_013816695.1 Gemmatimonadaceae bacterium | reverse complement strand
CAGTCCTCTGGATTTCCAGCGGCATGCGCGACAGAGCGACATGGTTTACTGTATGCCCGCCGATATCCACAAGGCCATCAGCCGCAAGAGCACTGAGCTCTCTCTTTGTCAGGGCACGATGGGTTGGGCGGCTTCCGGCATCTCCAACCAACCGGTCGAGAGTCGCGCGTCTGCCTTCCGGCGAAGCGAATTTCAACTCGCCACAGCGCTGCACATACTCCTTCTGGGAAACCGTTGTGGCAGGCATCGTGACATTCCACGACGATGGCTCCCCGCTCAGGAGAACCTTATCGAGCTGATCCCACCACATTTCACGATCTGACTCAATGAACCCTGAGCTGACAAAAACCGTTGCGGGTACGTCGGATTCGTGCAGGGCGGGTGCGGCAAATTCCAGGTTGTCGAAATATCCGTCATCGAATGTCACCGCTACTGCATCAGCCGAAAGCGATCCCAACCGGGCCCCTTGCATCATTTCGCCGAGCGAATGGACGGCGCAGTTCAATCGGAGCCATCTCATTTGCGCCCGGAAGTTCTCCGGTGTGACACAGAGCAACTGCGGGTCGCGCTCTGGCGTAAATACGCGATGATACAGCAAGACGCGCGGTCCGGGTGCAGCGCTAACTCCCGAATATCGAGACCTGATTTTGGCGGCTAATTCTCTTAACACGGGTCAGCTAACGCGAAGCCGCTTCCGGCGACGCTCTTCCCTTCACCGCTCGCACAGTAATCAGAAGCTGATAATCGGGATCGGTTGGCTCCAGCCTTCGCCTGCCCACATCTTCGACTGACAATCCCTGCAGATACGCAACAGCGGCAGGAAGATTCCCGCGCGACCGAACCTCCACCGTTCCGCTCCCTGCAAAGATGTTGAACAGTTTTTCGGCGGACGCGGTTGTGAAGCGCCAGTACTCGCCCCAACGGTTCATGTCATACTGCGAGATTTGGGAGATTCCAGGCATCGTTGCCAGGACAACTCCGCCTGGCTTGAGGATGCGATGCACCGTCCCGACCGCAGCTTCCAGGTCGAATATCACATTGAGCGTCTGCGTAAGTATCACGCAATCAAATCGGTCGCTTTCAATGTTGTCGCCAACAGTGAGGTCGCCGATGATTGTTGCTCCGGGGGCCGCGGCATCGAGGTGCAGTATGTCCGCCTTCGACACCCCCGCGCCGCCATACCGTTTTATGTATGTATCGTCTGCGATCTCGAGTGTATTTCCGCGGATGTCGGAGCAATGGTGCTCCAGAAAATCCGCGATATACAGTCGACAAATCGGCGTTCCTCGATCACCGCCAAACTGGCGACTGAAAGGCTCTGCACGCCCTGTCCATCGCATCAATGCAGGCTTGCGAAGGCGCACGGGAACCACGCGCGCGACCCGCGAGACAATACGCGCAATAAGCGACCTGCGTCCCGGGACCCTCGTGGAATCCACTACGCCGCACCCTGTGCGACGCGAGTGACAGACCTGACTGCCAAATCAATGAAGGGCTCGTGATTCATCACTTTGGCGCAAATCTCATCGAGGATAGGACTGCCCCCGGGGGCGAGAGCTGCCCAGTTCGGCGCCGAAAATTCACCTGCGGCCGGCATGTAGGGAAAATCAAATACGCCACGAAAGCGAATCAGGTAAGCCATTCGCTCGGCGCGCGCAACCTCGCCGGAACTCAGCCGGTTGTCGAAAGTGTCGGCGTCCAGCAGCTTTATCATGTGTTCGGCGGATTCAATATCCAGCGTGAATCCCTTGCCCGCGTAATACGGTCCTGCGGCGGCCCAGGGCCGTATTCCCCGAAGCGGAAGCTCGATCCCCAGAGTCGACGTATACACCATGTTGACGCTCGCCAGCTCTGCGAGCTCGTAACTGCTGACAGGCTCCCCTCCTTCCACGAGATGCACGTTCGACGGAATGACTGCGAATTCGCGGCGAATCGCTTCACACACTGGCACAGGAGGACGATACTGCTGCGGAAGACGCGCTTCGGCCGGATGCGCGCGAATCACAAAATCGACATCCGGTCGGCGAGAGGCGTATGCGACCACGTTGTAAACCCAGTCATACATGCTGGAGAACGCTGTCTCAAACCCCACCGATGACGCATCCCATGAAAGATTGGGGAAGATCGCAACGACCGGAACACTATCACGAAGGTTCAGGCGCGCACGAAGTCCGGCAGCCGTGTTCGACGCTGCGCTGTCATAGCCTGCCCACGGCGTCACCTCACCCTTCGACCACAGGCTGTAATGTTCGCGAACGGTGCGTAGCTCTGCCTCAGTCAGTGGTTTCTCCAACTCCGTTCTCCAGACCGCCGTCTGTCGCGACTCATGAGCAATATCGTTGGAAGCGAAAGCGACTGCGCCCGGGCGAATCTGGTAGTCCTCCCACGTGACATACTGGATATTGCGCTTCACGGCCTGATAGATGAACGGCGACCACTGCAGGAACTTTCCATTCGCAGTGCAGACAACATCTGGCTGGAACTCGTCCAGAATGCGCGCGGCCCCACGACTCACGAGAATCGCAGAGCTCAGCGCATCACGGTACACCTGTGCGACTTCACCGCTCAAGTCGAATGGATATCCCTTGAAGTACTGAAAGAGATTAAAAAAGGCGAGTTGTCCGACTGGAACTCCATCTTCCACAAGCGCGCGCAATGCACCGATCGGTGTGTCGGCGGCAATTCTCGTTGCCTCCTCACGATCCCTGTCCGTGATGTGGTCGCTTACAGCTGAATGCGGAAGACCAAATGCGTTGAACCTGGACTCCACATTTGCGCGGCACGCGTCACAAGGGGGACGCTCCTGCGTTGACGTCATCAGTTCGCAATACTTCGGCAGGCCGCCGCAGGCGAACATTTTAACCTCATAGCCTCTTTCTCGAAGCGCAGCCGCGACCGTGTATTCCACAACCGCATATGGCCAGGAAAACTGACTGTTGAACAACACCTTTTTCGCGTTCGTCGCGGACCGGATCGGTCTGCTGCGATGAAACCGCTTGCGCATCTTTGCGACCCGTTCCCACATGGCTTCAGGGTCTTCGATCCCGCGCAGATTTCTATAGATCCGCTTAAGCGTCTTGGGCGCGTGCCTGCTCAACATTCTCCGCAAACCGCCGGAGCTGTTGTCGCTCAGTTGCGCCAACGAGAATCCTGGAAATCGGTGATTACCCCACTTCGGACCAGCGCTGCCACCTCGCCAATTCCATCAGGAACGGATCGCGTCGTCTCGAAGCCAAGAGTATCGTGGATCTTCTTGAAAGTGACCCGGTAATCGCGCGGGTCCTCTGCCTTGTGCACGAATTTCACATTTGCGTTTGGCGCGTGCGTCTTGATCAGCTCTACGAGCTGCTGCTTCTGGTAATTCTGGTCGGTGGACCCAAGATTGAATACCTCGCCCTGTACGCTTGTTTCCGGCGCTTCGAGCACTGCGATGATTCCGCGCGCCATGTCCCGTACGTGGATGTAGGGACGCCACATGGTCTCCCCAAACACAGTGATTTCTTCTTTCGAGATCATCTCCATCGTGAACTCGTTTACCGTGAGATCGAATCGCATCCGCGGAGAGACGCCGAACACAGTTGCGCATCTGAGCGCCGTCGCGCAGAAGCCGGTGTCGCTCGCAGCCAGCACCGCGTTCTCAACGGCAACCTTTGTCTCGGCGTACAGTGACACGGGTGACAGGTCCGCGGTTTCGTCCACGTACCCGTTGGGATCCTTCATCCGGCCATAATTGCTGCACGTCGAGGCAAATACAAAACGCCTGACCCCTTTTGACTTGGCAGCTCCAAGAAGGGCAAGCGAAGCATCGAGATTCACGCTTCGAGCGAGGTCGGGCTGACGCGCGCATGCCGGGTCACCTACAATCGCAGCAAGGTGAACGACCGCATCCACGCCCTTCAGAGCCTCGTCGACAAC